>DATLFR010000208.1 GCA_035540895.1 Actinomycetota bacterium
ACGCGGACCCGCCCCCCACCATCCCCGCCTGGGAGACCCCGTGATGAGGAGCGCGGAACGGACGCGTCGCCATCAGCGACTGGCCTGGTCTCAGCAGCCCGGCAGCCGAGTGGATCCGCGTCACCTCGAGCGCCTCGTCGAGCGTGAGCGGCGGCAGGATCCCCGGCAGCGCCCGGGCCAGCAGCGTCTTCCCCGATCCGGGGGGACCCGTCAGCAGGATGTTGTGCCCTCCCGCCGCCGCGATCTCGAGCGCCAGCCGCGCGGAGACCTGATCGCGGACGAAGGCCAGGTCCAGCTCGGGCGGCGGCGCCTCAGCGAGCAACACGCCGACGTCCGCCGTCCTCGGTTGCGGTGTCCTCCCTCTGGCGATCGCCGCCGCCTCACGCAGCGTCGACACGGAGAAGACGGGGAGCCCGGCCAGGGCCGCCTCCCCCGCGTTCGCCCCCGGACACACCACGCGCGTCAGTCCCCTCTTGCGCGCGGCCTCCGCGGCCGCCAGCGCCCCCCGTACCGGCCGGACCTCACCGGACAGACCCAGCTCCCCCAGCACCAGGCAGTCGCGCAGCCCATCCGCCGGCACCCGCCCCTGCGCCGCCAGCAGCACCAGCGCCAAGGCCAGGTCCAGCTGCGGGCCTGTCTTCGGCACGTCGGAGGGAGCCAGGTTCACCGTGATCCGCTGCATCGGGTACGGCTCCCCCGAGTGCGTCAGCGCCCCCCGGACCCGGTCCCGCGCCTCCGACACCGACGCGTCGGGCAACCCCACGATCACGAACGCCGGGAGCCCGGGAGCCACGTCGCACTCCACGTCGACGAGGGTCGCTTCCACGCCGACGAGCACGGCAGCCGTCGCGCACGCGAGCACGCCAACCTCCAGACGGGAAGGAAGGGCTACGCGGGGAAGCGCAACCTCAGGCTAGCGGGAGGGGGTGACACGGGAGCCGGGCCGGTTCACCGTTCGGCCTCAGTCGCGGATCTGGTAGAGCTGCCAGGTCCCGGGTAGCCCCTTCAGCGTCGTCGTTCCACCCTCCTCGAACTCGATCCCCGATCCGAGCGCCAGGTCCTTCACGGTGCTGGACACGAGCACCGCATCCGGTGGGGCGAGCGCAGACACCCGCTGCGCGAGATGTACGGCTACGCCGCCGATGTCGCCGTCTCGGAGCTCGATCTCACCGGTGTGCACGCCGGCCCGGACCTGCACCCCTAGCTGTCCCGCTCCGTCACGGATCGCGAGCGCCGCGCGTAGCGCGTCCGTCGGGCCGTCGAAGGTGACGAGGAACCCGTCTCCCGTCGTCTTCACCTCGCGGCCCCCGAACCGGGAGATCTGCCTCCGCACCATCTCGTCGTGCTGGTTCAGGATCCGCTTCCACGTCGCATCGCCGGCCGCGACCGCGAGCTCTGTGGATCCGACGATGTCGGTGAACATGATGGTGGCGAGGACGCGCGTGACGTCGCGGACCGGAGGCTCCCCCGTCACGAACTCGGCGATCTCGGCCAGGACGCGGTCGGCGTCCTCCACGAACGGGTATATGCCGGTGCCGTCGAGCTCGACGTGCTTCGCGCCTGGGATCCGTTCCGCGAGGTACCTCCCGTGATCGGACAGATCCATCGCCATCCCAGACCGCCTGTGAAGCACGAGGGTCGGGACCCGGATCGTAGGCAGGACGTCCCGGACATCCGCGAGCATGTCCATCGAGTTCAACAGGACAGCGCTGGAAGGGCTCGCGCCCCGACGGCCCTCGAGATCCCACCAGGTCCGAAAGGCCCTGTCGTGGACCAGGGTCGGGACGTGCATCGCGAGGAACTCATCGCCGTCGGGCGGCTCCTCGGCCGGCTGGGTCTCCGGCTCCCCGAAGCTGCTGATCGTGCCCATCATTTCGTCGAGCGGGAGGCCCCAGGGGTAGTCCGGGGCGCGCGCCATCCGCGCGAACGCGTTGCAGAGCACCAACCCCTGGGTCCGGTCCGGGTGCGTGGCCGCCAAGAGCACGGAGCGGGGGCCTCTGGAGAAGATCGCGAGGGGGACCGCGCGCGCCGAACCCGCGGCGTCGAGGACGGCGATGGCATCCGCGACCGCCTGCTCCAGGGTCGGAGGAGAATCACGGGACACGGGATCCGATAGGCCGACACCTCGTGGGTCGAACAGGATCACGCGTGCGAACGTCCTCATCCGCTCGAGGAAGCGCGCGAGATGAGGCTCGCGCTCGAACGCGTCGATCGAGATGTTGCTGTAGGACGTGAGGAGGATGTCGACGGATCCGTCGCCGGACACCTGGTAGGCGATGTGGGCGTCGCCGCTGCGTGCGTACCTCGTCACCTTCACGGTGGCCAGACTAACGTTCGCGTACCCGCGGTAGCCGGGGGATCTCTGGGCCAGCTGGGGGTCCGGTCGGCGACGCGCCTCCCCCCGTGGGCGCAGACTGGTCCCGATGACCGTGTACGACAGGATCGGCTCGAGATACGGGCAGACCCGCCGTCCCGACCCCCGGATCGCCCGCAGGATCGACGCCGCCCTCGGAGGCTCCCGCACCGTCGTGAACGTCGGTGCCGGGAGCGGTAGCTACGAGCCGTCCGATCTCGCCGTCGTGGCCGTCGAACCGTCGCCCACGATGATCCGACAACGTCCGCCTGACGCGGCTCCCGTGGTGATGGGTGTGGCAGAGGCGCTCCCTTTCCCCGACGGGAGCTTCGACGCGGCGCTGGCGACGCTCACCCTCCACCACTGGACCGATCTCGAGCGCGGCCTGCGCGAGCTGCGCCGCGTGGCGCGGCGGCAGGTCCTGCTGATGGGCGACATCTCCATGGTCGACACGTTCTGGCTGATCACCGACTACGTCCCCAGAGGTCCTCGACCTGCCGTGGCCTGACCGCGACCCCGACCTCGCGTTCGTGCGCGAGCACCTGGAGGTCGTGTCCGAGGACCCGCTCCCCGTCCCCGCGGACTGCCAGGACGGGTTCCTCTGCGCCTACTGGGCGCGTCCGGAGGCGTACCTGGAGCCGGATGTCGTCAGCAACATCTCCGCGCTCGCGATGCTCGACCCGGACGTCCTCCGCCGCGCGCAGGACCGACTCGCGCACGACCTTCGCACGGGAGCCTGGGACGAGCGGCACGGCCACCTCCGGTCGCTATCCGAGCTCGACTGCGGGTACCGGCTCGTCCTCGCTGGCTCTAGGTCGGGGTCCGGATAGACGTGCACGGCCGAGGGGATCCCACCGAACCCGGGACGCCGCCCCCTTAGAGGGCGATCCCGGCCGCTCGCGCTCGCTCCAGCAACGGGGGGGCCGTCAGGACCCGGGCCCCCCACCTGGCCAGCGCAGCGTCACCCCACTGAGCGAAGTAGACGGCGTACCACCTGGCGTAGAGGTCGATTACGTCATGGGAACCAGGCGCGAGTGACAGGACAACCTGTGTCACGGTCTCCCAGTCCCCCGCCAACGTCGGGCCGCCCACGTCCAGTTGGACGATCGCGCTGGCCAGGTCCATCCTCGGGTCCCCCGCCACCGTGTGGGTACTGAGGTCGAGGACACCCGTCACCGCGTGGGCGGCGTCCATCATCACGTTGCCGGGGAAGACGTCGCCGTGGACGAGCCGGGGGCGGTCCACGTCGCCGATCCGCGCGATCCTCTCCACGAGTTCGTCCACCAACGGGTCCAGGTCAGGGAGGTGCGCGCGCAACGAAGGCGCCGCCCAGCCGACGACCAGACGGAGCTTGCGCACCAGGTACTCGTTCCACGAGCTCGTCCGGACCGCGTCGGGCGACAGGAGGTCGCCCCACGCGTCGAAGCCCCACCCCGCCCTGGGTAGCTTGGCCGCCGCGCGCACGAATGAACGAAGCGCATCGGCTCGCTGGGGTCCGCGCAGGGCCCGCAGCGCCGTCGACATCGGGACGCCGGGGATGAGCCTCTCCACGCTGACCACGCGTCCGTCCACGTCGTGGAGCTCGAGCATCTCGGGGAGACGGAACGGGACCGCGCCTCGGTCGAGTCTCGTCAGAAGCTCGGCGAGCCGTTCGACGTGTCCGAGAGTGGCCGTGCGCCATAGGCGCAGCACGCGGTCCGGTCCGAACGCATACACGATCGACTCCCCCCCGGCGCCGATCCGGTCCGTCTCCGACACCCCGAACCGCTGGAGCGGGCGACGCTCGGTCATCTCCGTGGTTCGCTCCTGATCCTTCGCCGCGCCGTCACAACGACGACGGCTCTGGGTGGTACGGGGGAGACTACAGGGCGTGGAGCCCGGCGAGCGGTCCATCGTCCGAGTGGACGGCTCCCGTGGCGAGGGCGGCGGCCAGATCGTCCGGACGAGCCTCTCGCTCGCCGCCGTGCTCGGCCGTCCGTTCGAGATCCACGACCTGCGCGCAAAGCGACGGAGGCCGGGCCTGCAACCGCAGCACCTGACGGCGGTCCGGGCGGCGGCCGAGCTATGTGGGGCGGACGTCGCGGGGGCCGAGGTCGGCTCGTCCTCGTTCTCGTTCGTCCCGAGGCGCCCGGTCTCCGGAGGGAGGTACCGGTTCGAGATCGGCACCGCGGGCGCGGCCACCCTCGTCGCGCAGACCGTCCTCGCCCCCCTCGCGCTGGCGCCCGAGCCGTCGGAGGTCGTCGTGGTCGGGGGAACGCACCTCCCGTTCAGCCCGTCCTTCGAGTACCTCCGCGACGTCTACATCCCGACGCTCAGGCGCAGCGGTTGGGAGCTGGACGTCGACTCCGGACGCGCGGGCTTCTACCCGGCCGGCGGCGGCGAGGTGCGCGCGGCGACGGGTCCGTCGGATCCGTCCGGGTTCGATCTCACGCAGCGGGGAGCCATCCGGACGGTCGAGGTGGAGGTGGTCACGTCCCGGCTCCCGGACCATGTCCGGGAGCGAGCGGTGCGCACGGCGGAGGACGTCCTGGCGGGGATCGCCGACGTGACCATCCGCACCTCCCACCCCCCCGCGTTCACCCCGGGAGCCGCTGTCACCGTGCGGGTCGTGCACGACGGCGGCGTCGCCGGATCCTCCTCGATAGGCGAGCGTGGGCGCCCCATGGAGGACGTGACCGCGGACGCGTGCGGTCAGGCCCTGCGCTGGCTGGCGAGCGACGCCGCGTGCGACGAGCACCTGGCGGACCAGCTCGTCCTGCCCGCGTGCCTGTCTTCCGGACCCAGCCGGTGGACGACCGACAGGGTCACCGAGCACCTCCGGACCGTCCTGTGGCTCGCGTCGCTGTTCGACCCGCTCCGTCACTCGGTCGAGCGGGGGCCGGGGGAGGCGTGGACGGTGAAGGTGGAGCCGCTCGGGAGGTGAGCCGGCCCTCGGACCTGTCGCCGCGCGGAGCGGGGATGAGGCGTCCCTGCTTCACCAGACCTCCCGTACGGACCCTCCCGCGAGCTCCTCAAGACGCCGACGCGTGCCCGGCGACACATCCGCCGGGGGGAGCCGCGGGTCCACCCACCTGGTCTCGGCGATCTCCGGGCGTCTCAGGCCCCCGATCGGGCGGCATGCCACGGCACGTGACCACGCTCGGCGTCCTCGATCATGATCTCGGCCCCATCGAGGGCGAGGCCGAAGCGACGGAGGATCCACGCCGCCTGCTCCCCAGCGGGCGTCGGAGGGAGCCCGTCCACCCCTACGCCTGTCGCCCCTCGATCGCGGATAGCAGCACCGCCGCGGCGATCCCGAGCCTACGGTCCAGCAAGCTCCCGGTGTCGGGGGTGAAGTCGAGGTCGATCTGCTTCACGAACGGGTTGAAGCGCTGGTGGAACCGCGCCACCTGCTGGCCTCCCACGGTCACCAGGAACGTCTGCGGGAGCAGGGCTCCCAGTACGGTTCGGCGCAGGATGGCGGAGAACATGCTCTCCTCCTGCACGGCGCCGATCTCGTTCTCCGCGGCGTCCAGGATCACCCACTCGTCCCGCAGCATCGACCGGAGCCCCTTGCGGCGCAGGGCCCCGACCGTCTCCCCCGCAGCCGGGTCGAGCACGTCGTAGGCGGCGGAGAAGTCGATCGCCTTGCGGGCGTGGATCGTGAGGACCTCGGTGGACATCGAGTCGTCGGTGTAGAGGCGGATGTCCTCCTTGAGCTTCACCTTCTGACGGGCGAAGAACGCGATCTGCCCGCTCGGGTCGGAGATGCGGAACTCGCCGCCGAGCAGCTTCAGGAACTTCTTGCGCAGCAGGTACCGCGGGTGGGTGAATCGCGGGTCCATCGCTCCCCCTGTGTCGTCTCGAGCGATGGTAGTCCTGAACGCGGCTCCCCGCTGTCGGAGCGGATCACCTTCCGGCCGCGTCTACGAACCGGTCTGGGTCGACCACGCTGACCGTGAGTTCCCGGACCTTCACGGTCCGGTCGCGGAGGATGATCCCGAGCAGTGTCCTAGCGAACCGTCGACGCTGTATCTCCGGGTCGTCCTTCAGGCGGACGCGGCTGAGCGCGAGCGACGCCTCCACCTCTGGTTCGACGTGGATGGTCACGAGGTCCCGGCCGGACCTGTTCACGAGCCACCTGCCCCGCCCCCCGTGCACCCCGCGGGTCCGGCCCGCGAGGTCGGCCGCCCGCTCGACCGAGCGGATCCTTTCCCGCGGGATCGTGACCTCGAACACGGGTGGTTCTCCGAGCGAGACCCGGACGGAGTGCGCATCCACCGAGATGACCCCGTCCTTCAGGCTGGGGTCGATCGCATCGGCGAGCTCAGATTCAGGGTCGGACGGGAACCGGAAGGTCTGCACGTGTAAAGGGTGCCTTGACACGCGCGTCCTGTCAAGCCAGGCTTTACACGTGGCGATCGGGCGGCGGCACCTGGCGGACCGGCTCCAAAGACACGCGCGGGTCGTGGCGTCGGTCGTGGGCGGGGGGAAACGCGGACGGCAGCTCCCCATCCTGACGGCCGTGGAGGCCGCTCGAACGATGGTCTCTCTCTCCGATGAGGTCCTCCACGCCCTGGTCGACGAAGCGCGGTCGCAGGGGTACACCTGGCAGGAGATCGGCGACGTGCTCGGCACGACGCGCCAGGCGGCGTTCCAGCGGTTCGGCCGGGCGCCCGGCCCCCAGAGGCGCGCCCTATAGCTGGAAGACGGGCAGGCTCCCGGCGTCACGCTGGACCTTCTCCAGGTGCGGCGCCAGCTCCCCCAGCGGTCGGTACGTCAGCACGGCCGGGTCGATACCCAGCTCCCGTGCGTCGGCCTCGGACAGCCGCTCCACCAGCTCCTTCGAGACGAGGGTGTGGCCCGGACGGGCCGCCTCCTGGACCCGCGCCGCCTCGTTCACCTCGTCTCCCAACGCGGTGACGTCCAGACGTCCTCCCGGGACGAGCTGTCCCATGTACATGCTCCCGCCCCAGTGCACCCCGACCCTCATCAGACACTCCGCGTCGGGATGCTCACCGGAGACCGACGCCGCGACGGAGTGGATGCACCGCGCGGTCCGGATGGCGGCTGCGGCGGCGGACGACGGATCGCCGAGATCGTCGGTGAGGAAGTACGCCGAGGCTCCGTCCCCGGCGTGCTTGCCGACGATGCCGAGCTCGTCCGCGACCGCCTGGTCGATCCCCGTCCACAGCCTCCGGACGAGCCTGAAGTAGGCGTAGCTCGAGAGCCTCCTGGACAGCGAGACGGACGAGTGCAGGTCGCAGAACAGGGCGGCTCCCTGACGGGGCCCCGGCTCCACGAGCCGCGCCATGCGCGCGTACATGCTCTGGTCGCCTCGGGCGAGCAGGCTGAGCAGGTTGGGCTGGACATCGATGAAGAACAGGATCAGCCAGCCGATGAACGCCTGCCCCTCGTGCATCTTCATCACGAGGGCGTTGACCCGGTAGGGCGAGTACGCCTCCTGGGAGCCCGGGTCGACGTAGGCGAAGGAGGCCGACCACACGGCGGGAGCCTCGGCGGGCTCCAGCTCGTCGAGCAGGGGCGCCATGTACTCGGGGAGGGCGGGGAGGGTCCCGCTGCGCCTCTTCAAGAGGTCCCCGAGGATGTAGGGGGCGAACCTGCGGAAGATCTCCACCTGGCTCTCGGGCGCTACCGAGTTCAGCCAGGGGTCCAGGAGCAGCGCGTCCCCCATGTGAAGCCCGTAGCCGAGCTCGGTGGGGTCGTGGGCGCCGAGGAAGCTCATGAGCGACGGGGAGACCCAGTGCAGGCGCCACTCGTCGTCCAGGATGGCCGCCGACCAGTCGAGCCGCTCGATCTCGTCGATCCACAGGCGGCGGGCCGCCGTCTCCGTCCGTTCCATCACCCAACGAGAGTGACACAGAGGCGCGGCGGCGCCTCAGCGCAGCTGTCCGAACGCCGGTAACTCGTCCAGTCGGCGGTCCGGCTCGGCCTCGCACTGCTCCTCGGCCGCGACGAGCGCCTGAGCGATCCCGACCGTCCCGTGGTCGAGGTTGCGGCCGCGGAAGAGCTCGGTCACGAACTCGGCCCTCTCCCCCATGGGTGCGTCCAGGAAGCGCCGGCAGGAGGACCGCAGCGAGAGCTCGTCGGAGCTCGAGCAGCCCGCGACCAGCGCGAGGACCAGGAGGGGCGCGATGCGCTGGGACCTCACGCGGGTGCCGGGGAGCCGAGCTTGTCGAGGTACCGGTGGACCTGCTGGATCACGACGGAGCCCTCCCCGACCGCGGAGGCGACGCGCTTCACCGATCCGCGACGGACATCCCCCACCGCGAAGATGCCCGGCACGCTCGTCTCGAACATCTCGCACTTGCGCGTGGTGACGTCGGACCCGGTGAGGATGTAGTCCCACTCGTCGCGCAGGACCTCGGGCGGGAGCCACCGGGTATGGGGCACCGCGCCGATCATGATGAAGAGACCGGCCGCGGGCACCTCCTCGGTCTCCCCCGTCTCCCGGTCGCGCAGGTGGATCCACTCGAGCCTCCCGTCGCCGCCCGCGTCGACCACCTCGGCCTGGTAGCGGACGCTGATGTTGGAGGAGGACTCGATCTCGCCGATCAGGTAGCTGGACATGCTCTCGGCGAGGTCGCCGCCCCGGACCACGATCGTCACCTGCGTCGCGAACCTGGACAGGTGCATCGCCGCCTGCCCGGCCGAGTTGCCGCCTCCGACCACGTAGACGGGGAGACCCTTCATCGATTGCGCCTCGGCGGCGGACGCGCCGTAGTAGACGCCCGCACCCTCCAGGGCTTTCAGCGCCCCGATATCGAGCCGCCGGTACTGAACGCCCGTGGCGAGCACCACCGCCCGGGCGGACACGGTCGAGCCGTCGTCGAGCGTGAGCCGGTGGGGGTCGCCGACCTCGAGGTTCGCGACCTGCCGGAACAGGACGAACCGGCTCCCGAACACCCACGCCTGCTGGTAGGCGCGCTGGGCGAGCTCGGCCCCCGAGACGCCGCGGGAGAACCCCAGGTAGTTGCGGATCAGAGAGCTGGATCCGGCCTGTCCGCCGATGGCCTCGGGTTCGACGCAGAGGGTGTGGCGGCCCTCCGACGAGGCGTAGACGGAGGCGGCGAGCCCCGCCGGGCCCCCGCCGACGACGACCACGTCGAAGTGGTTGTCCTCCTCGGACACGCTCGTGCTGACCCCCCACGCCTCAGCCAGCGCGAACCGGTCTGGGTCGCGCAGCGGCGCGCCCGGACCCGTCACCGGGTCGATCTTGATCACGAGCGGCACCGAGGGGGTGGAGTCCTCCCCGACGGTGCGCAGCAGGTCGTCCGCCTCCGGCGAGCCGTACGGGTAGAAGTTGTACGGCACCCCGTTGCGGGTCAGCGTGGCGCGGATGTCGTGTCCACTCTTGGAGCGGGGGTCGGCCAGGACCACGAACTCCTTCGGGGACTTGGTGTCCGTGCGCGACCACTCGTGCAGGAACTCGCTGACCGTGCGGTGGAAGAGCTCGTCCGGCGTCCGCCACGGCTTCAAGACGTAGTAGTCCATCAGCGAGCGCGCCATCGCGTCCTGCAGTTCGTCGGCCAGCGCCTTCACTGCCCACGCCCCCCAGCTCACGAGCAGGCAGCGCTTGGCCCCCGGGTGATAGCGCTTCGCCTCCTCGAGCACCTCCACACCGCGCATCCCGCGGTCCCGCGGGTCCTGATCGGCCATCACCAGGGCGACGTCGCTACTCGCCTCCGCGGCCTCCCGCAGGTACGCGATGGCCTCGTTGCACGTCGGGAGACACCAGACGTCGTAGTCCTGGCCGTACCGGCGGTTGAGCTCCTCGACGATCCGGGACAGGTCGTCGGGATGGTCATCGACGACCACGATGGCCGGTCGCGACGATTTCGGCACCGCCATCTCGTCCTCCCAGCGTCGGCGCGGCAGCTACGGAGAGCGTAGCGCAGGCTCGGAAGGGTCAGTCCCTGATCCGCAGCTCCCCGAACATGCCGGCGTCGCGGTGGTACTTGCAGAAGAGCGTGTGGACGCCGGGCTGGGCGATCCCACCGATGGCCTCGAACCGGCCTTCCTCGCCCGCGGCCACGTCGAGGTCGACGTCCGGGCCCTCGAGCGAGAAGTTGTGGACCACCGATCCCTCGTTGGTCAGCGCGATCCCCTGGTTGACCCCGACGATCGCGCACGTGGGCTGGTAACGGAAGTCCGTCATGACGATCTCGGCCTCGGCTCCCCCGCCGGTCAGGTCCTCGCACTCCGCCTCGGGGGTCGCGCTGGCCTGGACGCCCGGGGTCGGGGTGGTCTGCGGAGGCTGGCTGTCGCTCGTCCTGCACGCGACGGTGCCCAGGAGCAGGACGCTCAGGACAAGGAGCCGGGACAGGGCCATGCGGACCTCCTCTACGACGGACGTGTAGCCGCGATCATAGCCGTCTCATCGCAGCGCACGAGCGACACGCAGGGACGCGTCGGCCCCGTCGCGGTCGCCCATCCCGAGCTCCCACAGGGAGCACTCGGCTGCGCGCGCGAAACCCCAGGCGCGGACGCGGTCCGGGTCGAGCCCGGCCTCCCCTGCGACGGTCCGGCACGCGGCAGCCGGGTCGTGGCCACGGGAGACCAGGTTCACGATCAGCTGCCCCGTGTCGAAGGCCGGGTCCCCCACGACGGGCTGCGGGTCGATCGCGAGCCAGGGCTCGCGGCGGGAGGCGAGCACGTTGCCGGGATGGAAGTCGCCGTGAAGGAGCAGACGGACGGGCTCCGACGACGGCAGCTCGCGCAGGAGGACGGCCGCCTCGGCCGCCTCCGGCTCCGCGTAGCCCGACCGCGCGGCTCGGTCCTCGAGCTTCGCGGCCCAGTCGGCGGTCCGTTCCCCGAGCGGCTCGAAGACCCGAGGCGGGGGGTCCACCCACAGGCGCGTCAGACACCGGGTCGCGAGGGCCGCCGGGTCCGGGTCGCTCCAGAGGTCGTGGCCCGGGACGCAGGACTCGAGGAGCATCGCGCAGCGGTCCGGATCGTGGTCGAGGAGCCGGACCGCGCCCCGTCCGCCCCACCACCTGAGCGCGTCCGGCTCGGAGGCCGTCTCGTCGGATGGGACGAGCACCTTCAGGACCGCCTCGCCGCCGGCCCGCGTCCGGACCCGCGCCACGAATGCCGTGCGCGAGTCGTAGGGAGGTCCGAGCTCGAGGCCCCAGAGGCCGGCGATCTGGGACAGGAGCCCGGGGAGCCGTTCGAGCCAGCGTCGTCCGTCCTCTCCGAACCATCCCGGCGCGGCGCGCGCGAGCTCGGGCGGCACGGTCATGGCCATAGCGTGCAGCATCCGCTTAGCGTGGGGGGGTGAACCCGGGTGAGCCCTCCACGTGGAGCAACTGCCTGGGTCTGTGCACGGGGAACACCGCCCTGGACGCGGCGACCTCCGTCGCGGGCGTGATCCTGCTCCTGTACCTCGTGTCCTCGCTGGTCCGGGCTCGCGCGGCGCGCGGCCGGGGGCGTCCATCGAGGGTCGTAGTGGCGGGACTCGGCGGCGGCCTCGCCTCCCTGCCCTTCCTCGCGTCCGCCCTCGTCCGGATCTGCACCACCGGAGGGACCGCCCCCGGCTGCCGGCTGCAGGTGGTCGTCCCGGCGGCCGCGCTCGGACTCGCCCTCTTCGCGGTGGGGATAGGCCTCGTCGCGGTCGGCCGCGACATGCGCGAGGTGGCGGCGAAAGCCCCGATGCGACGGGGGCCCGGGGGCCGTGGGTCGTACGGCCCCAGGGGTTGACGCGGGCGCGGTCCGGCGCTAACTTCGTCCGCTCCCCCGGCCCCCGGACCCGATGACGCTGGACACCGTCCACCCAGAGCTCGAGCGCGAGCAGGCCTACGTCGACCACGCGTACGCCTGCATGGACCGCATGCGCGCCGAGGCGTCCGGGCTGACCCCGGTAGGGCGCAACGACTTCGAGCAGGAGGCGTTCGACCGGTGGCAGCGGGCCAGGGTCGCCGCGCTCAGCGACACCACATCGGCCCTCGTCTTCGGCCGCATCGACCGCGTCGAGGACGAGGCCTTCTACGTGGGCCGCCACCACGTCCGCGACGAGGGGTTCGAGACCGTGGTCGTCGATTGGAGGGCTCCCGTCTCCCGCGCCTTCTATCAGGCCCACCGCACCGACCCGATGGGGCTGCGGCGGCGGCGCCACTTCCTGGTCGACGGCCGCGAGGTGCTCGGCATAGCCGACGACGACCTCACCGCCGGCACCGACCACCTGCGCGCGGAAGACGTCCTGGCCCACGAGCTCGGCCGGGCCCGGACCGGCACCATGCGGGACATCGTCGCCACGATCCAGGCCGAGCAGGACGAGATCATCCGGGCTCCGCTGGCCGGCGCGGTCGTCGTCCAGGGTGGACCGGGCACGGGGAAGACGGCCATCGGGCTCCACCGCGCGGCCTTCCTCCTCTACGAGCACCGCAGACGCCTCGAGAGGCTCGGGGTCCTGGTGCTCGGACCCAACCCGGTCTTCGTGCGCTACGTCGAGCAGGTGCTCCCATCGCTCGGGGAGGCAGCCGTGATGCAGCTCGCCGTGGCCGACCTGTCCCCCTGGGTGCGCGTGCGCGCAGGTGACGACCCCCGGACGGAGAGGCTGAAGGGGGACCAGCGGATGGCGGTCGTCCTGCGCCGCGCCTTGCAGGCGAGGAGACGCGATCCGGAAGGCGACCTCGAGATGCGCTTCGAGGGGCACCGCTTCACGCTCACCGCGGAGGCTGTCCGGGAGCACGTCAGCACCCTGATCGCCAGGGGAGCGATCTACCGTGACGCGAGGGAGCGACTGCGGGACGCGCTCGTCGTGGACGGCTACCGCGCCTACGCCGAGGCCGTGGACGAGGGGGTCACCGCACCTTTCGAGGAGGTCTCGTCCGCCATCCGTCGCGACCCCTCGTTCCGTCGTCTCGTCGACCGGGTCTGGCCCGCCGCCTCCCCCGAGCCGCTGGTGGACGGGCTCCTCACGAGCCCCTCCCGGCTCTCGGCCGCGGCCGCCGGGGTGCTGTCCGACGAAGAGATGGGCCTGCTGCGCCGCCCGAAGGCACGGAAGGGCGAGCCGGTGCGGTGGACGCGAGCGGACCGGCCCCTGCTCGACGAGGCTCGCGCCCTGATCGAGGGACCCCCGGACCGGTACGGGCACGTGGTCGTCGACGAGGCCCAGGACCTGTCCCCCATGCAGCTGCGCATGGTCGCGAGGCGGTGTCCGCACGGTTCGGCGACGATCCTGGGGGACCTGGGGCAGGCGTCCGGGGTGTGGGCGCACGACGACTGGACCGAGGTCGTCGAGCACCTCGAGACACCGGACGGCTCCCACGTCACGGAGCTGACGCTCGGCTACCGCGTCTCGCCGGCGATCATGGAGGTGGCGAGCGCGGTGCTGGCCCGGACCGCACCGGGCCTCAGGGCGCCCCGATCGGTGCGCCGGGAGCCAGGCCGCGTGACCTTCACCCCCGCCTCCCCCGACGCCGTGGGTGCCGAGGTGGCACAGGTCGCGGCGGATCTGGCCGGGGACGACGGGTCGGTGGCCGTTATCGCCCCGCAGCCCGTGTACGAGCAGGTGCGGGAGGGGCTCATCACCGCGGGGCTGTCCTTCGGGGAGGCCGACCGCCAGGGTCTCGAGCAGACGATCACCCTCGTGCCCGTCCGGCGCTGCAAGGGGCTCGAGTTCGACGCGGTCGTCTGCGTCGAGCCTCGTCTGGTCGTCGAGGAGGACGGACCCCGCATGCTCTACGTGGCGCTGACCCGGGCGATGCGCAGCCTCGCCGTGGTGTGGTCCGGCGACCTCCCCGACGTCATGTCGGGCGCGCGACCAGCATCGCCGTGATCTCGCTGCGGTTGTGGAACAGGTTCCGGGCGACCGGGACGTCCCACCCGGCGCGGAGGATGTCAAGGGCCTGACCGGCCACCCGGGCGCCGTTGGCCCTCGGGAGCTTGATGGTCGTGACGCCGATGCAACCCGGCCCGGCGAGCCGGGCGAACCGGACCATGAGCCGGCAGGCGCGGTGCGCGTCCATCCTCAGGTCGTTCACGATCACGTCGTAGCGGTCCTGCGCCGATGATAGGTAGACCCCGGCGGTGGTCCTGCGGTGGTCCACCCGCGGGTCACCCGCGACGGACGGGTGGAGGTCGCCTGGGTCGACCGCGACGACCTCGAGGCCCGCCTCGCGTAGGACACGGGTCCACCCGCCCGGAGACGCACCCAGGTCGAGGGCCCGTCCTCCTCGCGGCAGCTCGAGCCCGAAGGCCTCGATCGCCTCGAGCAGCTTCAGCTCCGACCGGCTGACCTGCGCCGGGTCGCGGGCGTACACGGCGGCTCCCCCCGCCCAGGCCGAGAGGTTGTCCGCCACGTTCGACGCCCCCACCCACGCGGTGCCTTCCGCCACCAGGATCGAGAGCACGTGCTCCGGACGGCGAACGTCCACGGGAGCTCCGGACGCCTCCGCCACCGCCTCGGACACCGCCACGCTGAGCTCACGCGACCGGTACGCCACGCCGGACACGATCCGGGTGTCTGCACCGAGAACGCGGACCGGAACCAGGAGCCTTCCTCGATCGCCACCGGCTCCAGCCGGGCCCGGTCGGCCTCCGGGTCGCCGGTGAGCCGGACCGACCGGACCGCGGGGAAGACGTGACGGACGAAGACCGGCGGGGCGGACCGCCACCTCTCGACGACCGGATACCGCGCTTCTACCAGCTGTATCCCGGGGGCCAGCGTCCGGACATCCGCGAACGCGCCAACCTCGCGGAGGGCGGCGCGGGCGAAAGCCGGGTCGGACGAGATGACTATGGGAGCCACGGCTACAAGGAACCACGCGAACGGCGTCGAAGGGTCCGGGCGGGCGCCACGAGAACACCGAGGGAGGGACCCGATGCACCGACGCCTGCGTGTGGCCACGATCGCGACGCTGCTCGTCGCGCTCCTGGCCCCCCTCGGCACCCGCGGCTCTGCGCACGACGCACCGCGCGTCTACCTCGTCGTCATCGACGGTCTCGAGCCGGGCGACGTCGGCCCCGAGCTCACTCCCAACATCCACGGCCTGATCGAGGGGGGACGCGCCCGTTCGTACACCGCTGCCCAGGCGATGATGGTGACCGAGACGAACGGGAACCACACCGCCATGGTCACGGGAGCCTGGGGAGAGGCGACCGGCATCGTCGCGAACTCCTTCCTCGACACGACCTCCAGCCCTCCCGTCAAACGCCCCCTCGACCGACCCAGCCTCCTGCTGTCGGAGACGCTGTTCGACTCGATCGCCCGCCAGCAGCCTCGCCTCCGGACCGGCGCGGTCATGGGGAAGTCGAAGCTGCGCAACCTGTTCTCCGCGACCGACGTTTCGACGGAGAACCCCGAGGGGGAGCCCGTCTCGCACACCGGCCCCGATCACATGTGGGGAGCGAAGGAGTCGCCGGACCGCGACGCGTTGATCCAGGGCGCCGACAACCTCGCGGAGCCGGGGACGGGGTCGGGCTACGCCCACGACACACAGACGATGAACTCCGCGCTGCGCATGATCGAGCAGCACGACCCCCACTTCATGTTCGTGAGCCTGTCGAACGTCGACGGCTTCCAGCACCTGTTCGGGGCTACCTCACCGCAGGGACGCGCAGCGATCGTCAACGCCGACCTGCAGGTGGGGAGGCTCGTCTCCGCCCTCCAGGCCAACGGGACCTGGGACCGGTCGGTCGTCGTCGTCACCGCCGACCACTCCTTCCAGGGGAGCGGCAACCCGGTCGGGACATCCGCCCTCGGCGGGAGCCCGGCGGGTCCGGACGTGGACCACTCGAACCAGCTGACCCCCCGGGTCACGGGCACGACCATCCTGCTCCCCGACCTCGTCGGGAGCTGCCCGGGGACGCCGTTGGGCTGGGTCTCCCACGGCGGATCGGCGTCGGTCTACCTGACGGACCTCGACCGATACGCGCCGGACGCCGAGCTCACGCCGCTGCAGTCGCAGTGCCTGCGGACCGTCCGTCAGCGGGTCACCGCGAACCCCGGGGTGGACGGCGCCTGGTACCGACTCCCGGCCGAGGGTGGGGACCACCTGCTCGACGCGAAGGGGTGGAACCTGCAGAGCCCCCGCATCGGAGAGCTGTTCATCGCCGGCAAGGACCCGTACGCCTTCCTCGAGTCCCAGACGTCATCGGCGAGCATCACGTCCGGGGTGCACGGGGGCGAGTCGACGCGACCCGTCCCATTCGTCATCGCGTCCGGCGGCGAGACGCTCCGTGCGGGAACCGACGACCGCGGCGTCTCCCCGGTGGACGTCGCACCCACCATCTCGTGGCTGCTCGACCGCGACCCGCCGGCCGACAGCGTCGGACGGGTGCTGCTCGAGGCGTTCGAGCAGCGACCCTAGTCGTCAGCGCGAGGCGAGTCGCTCGCGCACGGCCGCCCTCTGCTTCTCCACGCGTGCGGCGGCGCGGCTGGGCGTGCGCGGCGCCGGAGCGTTGATCCGCAGCCCGGGCGCCACGAGGACGGGGTGAGCCGGAGCTCCGACGGTCACCCGGCGGGCCGAGGCGGCCAAGTTCTCCGGCCGCGGTCGGTGTGATGTCGTGCCGACCCGGAGCGCGGCCGTCTCGACGGCCGCCGGCTCCACGGCCGCGGCGGGCTCGTCCAGCAGGACGTGGACACGTTCGTGAGAGGGAGCTCGCCCCCCCGAGAAGCGGAGCGCAGGCCCGTCGGACCGGGACATGGACGGCAGCGCGCCGAGGACGAGACCGGCCGCCGCCAGCCCGGCCACCGCCGTCACCCTCACCAGCCTGTTCCGCATGGGCCCTCCTCGCGTCCAGGGATGCTCGTGCGCAGGATAGTGCGACATGTGCTTCCTGTGGTTGATGTTGTACGAGTGACGGCAGGAAGGCTCGTGTTCGCCCGTCCGGCCTCACCCGCGTAGGATGTCCCGGTGCGCCGCGCCATCGTCCTGCTGACCGTCGTCACCGCGCTCGTCCCGGCCATCGCCGTCTTCGGGATGGTCCAGGCGAAGCCCAGCTCCGCCTACGTGGTGCCCGACGTGCAGATCGCGACCGAGTCCGGCCCCGTCCGCCTCTCGGCCGAGGAGCTCGGCGTGAGGCGCGCCGACGACGGGCGGCTGCGGGTGGACGACCACCGGTTCGAGACGCGCCTCGGCGAGCTCGTGGCGGGGCTGGGAGAGCCCGCCGTACCCGGCCGGTACGAGCTGACACCGGACGGCGTCCGGCTCGTGGAGGGTACGCCCGGGCTCGCGCTGGACATGGCGCGCACCCGGGAGGTGCTGCTCGCAGCGATGGACCGGGGGCGAGGCAGGGTGACCCTGCCCCTGGCCGAGACGGAGGCTCCCCCGCCTCCCCGGTTCGCGATCGTCGTGTTCCTGTCCGAGTTCCGGCTCGACCTGTACGAAGGCACGGGGCTCGTGAAGAGCTACCCGGTCGGCGTGGGAGCGCTTCGGTTCCCTACGCCGCCCGGCGCGTACTTCATCCGCTCGAAGGCGAAGAATCCCACCTGGCGCAACCCAGGCTCGGGGTGGGCGAGGAGCATGCCCGCCGTGATCGGACCCGGACCGAAGAACCCGCTCGGCTCCCGCGCGATGCGGCTGGACCGGGAGGCCCTCGTGATCCACGGCACCCCCAACCCGGCATCGGTCGGACGTCGGTCCAGCCACGGGTGCATCCGGATGCGCAAGGCCGACGTGGAGGACCTCTTCGAGCGGGTCCCGGTCGGGACCGAGGTCTTCATAGTTCCCTGAGGGTCACTCCCCCTCGAAGACCGGCTCCCGCTTCTCCAGGAACGCGACGATCCCCTCACGCACGTCTGCACTCGCGTAGCAGATGGCCTGCGCCCGCGCCTCCGCCTCGAGCGCGTCGCGCATCGACATCTGCGAGCTGCGGTTGAGCCCGTCCTTCGCCATCCGCACGGCGAGCGGCGCGTTCGCGGCGATCCGACGAGCCAGGTCCGCGGCCGCCTCGGCCAGATCGGCCGCCGGGACGACCCGGTTGATCAGCCCGATGCGGTCCGCCTCGGCAGCGTCGATGAAGTCCCCCGTGAAGGCGAGCTCTTTCGCCCGATGGAGCCCCACCCGGCGCGGCAGGGACCACAGACCACCCATATCGACCGTGAGTCCGCGCTTCACGAAGATCTGCGAGAAGCGCGCGGTATCCGCGGCGAGCACGATGTCGCAGGCGAGCGCCATGTTGCACCCGCCGCCGGCCGCGACCCCCGGCACCGCTGCGATCGTCGGCATCGGGAGGTCGGCCAGGGACGAGATGAGCCGGCCCGTCTCCTGCATCCTGGCGTGGAAGGGGGCAGCGCCCGAAGGCATCGCCTCGTCGCCCGGGGCCAGGTCGGCCCCCGAGCAGAACGCCCCGCCGGCGCCGGTGAGGACGACCGCGCGTACGGACCGGTCCCTGCCCAGAGCGGTGAACGCATCCTGCAGCTCGGCCACCATGGCCCGGTTGAACGCGTTGCGGCGGTCCGGACGGTTGAGGGTCACGGTGGCCACCGCCCCGTCGTGGTCGACGAGGATCGTCTGATAGGTCATCTGGTCCTCCTGGTCGTACCGAACCTACGGCGGTTAGTCTGTCGCCCGCCATGTGCCGCCTGCCCAAGGTCCTCATAGTCGCTCCCGCGGAACGCCATGCCGACCTTCGGCGTGCTCTGTCCACGATCGAGTACGACATCACCGCTGCGGTCGAACCCGGGACGGAGACCGACGTCCCGGCGGACGTGGCCGTCGCCTGGGAGCCGGACACGGCCGAGATCGAGCGGCTGCGCGGGTCCGGACTGAAGGTCGCCGCGCTCGGCGGGAACGGGGGCTCGGACCTCGACCTCCCGTCCGACGACCCGGGCGCCTTCAAGCGTCGGGTGTGGGAGCTGCTCCGCGCCCGCTGATCAGAACGCGTTCGGGATGTGCCGGATGGACGAGACCCGTCCTCCGTCGACGTTCACCGATACGACGTCGAACCTGACCGCTCGCGCCCGGACCCGCTCCCGCTGGAGGTACTCGGCTCCGAGCCGCCGCAGACGGCGGCGCTTTGAAGCGGTGACGGCCTCTTCGGGGAGCCCGAAGACGGCGCTCGTTCGCGTCTTCACCTCGCAGAAGACGAGGACGCCGTCCTGCTCGCACACGATGTCTATCTCGCCGCTGCGGACGCGGTAGTTCCGGGCGACTATCCGGTAGCCGCGGCGCACCAGGTCGTCGCAGGCGGCTTGCTCTCCGAGGCTCCCCAGCACCCGGCGCGTCTGCGACATGAGCGCAGGGTACGACGAGGTGCCGACAGCCGGGGCTCGCCTTCGAGCGCCGTCCCCGCCTAGTCCTCGCTGCCGAGCTCCCGCGCGAGGTCCTCGAGGACGCCCTGCTCCTTCGCGAGCTCCTCGATGTTCACGTCCTTGAAGGTCAGGACCGTCACCTTCGAGACGAACCGGGCGGGGCGGTACATGTCCCACACCCAGGCGTCCTCCAGTGAGATCTCGTAGTAGACCTGGCGGTCCTCTCCGCGCACCTGCACATCGACCCTGTTGGCGAGGTAGAAGCGCCTCTCCGTCTCCACCACGAAGCGGAACATCGGCAGGACGTCCCGGTACTCCTTGTAGAGCTGGAGCTCCATCTCGGTCTCGTACTTCTCGAGATCTTCGGCGGACATCGGGGCTCCTGCCAGGGGGGTCGCGTTCCGCTCAGGCTACCACCGCTCCGGGAGCTCGGAACGGTCGTCAGACGTCGAGGAAGGACGGCTGGTAGGACCCGACGCCGCGGAAGGAGCGGCGGTGAACGGGGGACGGACCGAGGGACCGGATCGCCGTCCAGTGCTCCGCCGTCCCGTACCCCTTGTGCCGGGCGAACCCGTATCCGGGGTGCTCTCGGTCCAGCTCGGACATGTACGCGTCCCGGGCCACCTTGGCGACGATGGACGCCGCTCCCACGGCCGCGGAGAGCGCGTCCGCCTTCGGGAGCCCGACGTGCGGGAGCCCGGCTCCCGCGAGCGGGAAGCAGTCGCTGATCACGTACTCCGGCTCCGGTCGCAGGGACCGCACGGCCCGGACCAGCGCCTGCAGGTTCGTGACGTGCAGACCCTCGTCGTCGATATCGCATGCGTCGACCACCGCGTACGACACTGCGACCGCCACGGACAGCACCTCGACCGCACAGGCCTCCCGCTCGGATGCGGTCAGGACCTTCGAGTCGCAGACGCCGTCCGGGAGGTCGGCCGTGTCGAGGAGGACCGCAGCGGCCACGAGGGGTCCGGCCAGCGCCCCCCGGCCCACCTCGTCCACCCCGGCCACGTACCGGTAGCCCTGGCGGGAGAGGATGGCTTCGAGCCGGGGCTGGGGGTCCGGCTTGGGCGATCTGCGGCGGGCGGTTGGCCTGCGGGCCGGGGCACGGCGGGACGTGCGTCCGGGCATCCGCTCGCTACAGGCCCGAGAACCTGGTCGGGGGCCAGATGATCACGAACGCCTTGCCGACGACCTTGTCGCGGTGGATGGGTCCGAAGACCCGCGAGTCGGACGAGTTGCCCCTGTTGTCACCCATCACGAAGTAGTGATCCGGCTCGATCGTCACGGGGGTCCAGTCGGTCTTGTCGAGCTGGGGACCCTCGTCCTTGCTGGATGGGAAGTCCGTCTTCTCGCCGTTGATGTAGATGACGCCTTCGCGCATCTCGAACGTCTCCCCGGGCAGAGCGACGATCCTCTTGATGTAGTCCTTGTTGGCGATATCGCCGGTGGGTATCCCGAACAGCTCCGCGAACCAGTCGCGGGTCTTCTGGACCGCGTTGCGCCGGCACTCCTCGGGGAGCATCTCCTGCGGAACCGCTCGCGCGCACGGGTCGCCGGCCGGCTCGTGGAAGACGATCACGTCGCCCCGCTCGGGCTCGTGGAACCGGTACGTCAGCTTGTTGACCAGAACCCGGTCGCGGATCTCGAGCGTGGGCTCCATCGACGCGGAGGGGATGAAGAAGGCCTGGATCAGGAACGCCTTGATGACCAGGGCGATCCCCAGCGCGAGGGCGACCAGGACCGGCAGCTCCTTGAAGAAGGAAACGACCCCGCGCTTGCCCCCCGGCTGCGTCTCCTCCACGGGGGTCATGACCTGTCGCGCCACGTTCTAGCGCTTCTCCTTGATGCGGGCGGCTCGCCCGACGCGTCCGCGCAGGTAGTAGAGCTTGCTGCGCCGGACGTCCCCGCGCGTCACGACCTCGATCGTCGCCACGTTCGGGGAGTGGAGAGGGAACGTGCGCTCGACGCCCACGCCGAACGACATCTTCCGGACGGTGAACGTCTCCCGGGTGCCGCCTCCGCGCCTGCGGATGACGACGCCCTGGTAGGTCTGCAGCCGCTCGCGGTTGCCTTCCGAGACCCGGACCTGCACCTTCACGGTGTCGCCGGGTGAGAACTCAGGGAGGTTGTCGCGGAGCTGCGGCTGCTCGACGACCTCAGCGATGTTCAGCTTGGGCATGACTCTTCCACCACCTGGCTCGGGGAACCGCACGATGATAACGCACGTCGGCGGCGGGCAGGTCCCTGCTCGAGGTAACGCCCGGGGGCCGGGCAGCGGTCCGGGGGCCGTACCCGCCCCGTCCGCTCATCTCAACCGCCGCCTCCCCACGACGACGGCTCCCTCGATCGCCGCGATCGCGACGAAGGCGGCGGCAGCGAGCGTCCCGGCCTCCCGGACCGCGGGAGCCAGGCAGCCGATGGGGTCGCGCTGCGCCACGCAGTACGCACCGACGATCGCGACGAACACGGCGTAGCCGCCAGCCGCGAGGGAGACCAGATGGACGAGGGAGCTGACGAACGAGCCCCGCTCGTGCCGACGCCGCCCCCCGGACGACCTCAGCGACCGCTCACCCGCGATCAGGACGGACAGGAACACCGCGTACGCGATGGCCAGGGGCAGGACCGCGTGCCGGAGCATCCAGCTCATCGGACGACCATCCCCCATGTCCGGACGAACACGTGCCAACCCGCCCACAGCCACACGGCGAAGACCGTCCATCTCACCACCGGCGACGTCACCGAGCGGATGATGTCGCTCAGCGTGGGCCAATCGTCGCTCCCTCGGGCGAGCCCGAACCCCTCCCACACCAGGAGGGCCCCGACCAGCACGACGTAACCGAACAGCGCGATCGCGCGACCGGACATCCCCACCTCCTCCGTCAGCTCGTGTCGGGCGGCGTGAGCCACAGGGACACGTGCGCCGGGTGCATGACGTCGTGCACCGTCCGACGCAGCTCCCCGGAGATCGAGTCGACGTCCACCTCGTCCCGCATCCGCGCGGAGAAGGACTCGACCGTCCGGACGGCGTCGTACCGGCGGCGGTAGAAGCGACGGTCGATGAACGACTGCAGCCGCGACCTCAGGGGGCCGAACAGCGCGGCCACGGCCAGGGTCGAGACCGCGATCACGAGGTTGTTCGTGCGCTGGTCGGTGATCGCGCGCATGACGCTCCCCACCCCGAGGACGCTGCCCGCATAGACCGACCCGAGCGCGCCCGTCAGGACCCCGTAGAGGAGGGCGCGTTTGATGATGACGTCGATGTCGAACAGGCGGTACCTGAGGATGGCGATGCCGACCGCCGCCGGGATCAGCATGAACGAGTACAGGGAGACCCTCTGGAGGGCGTCCAGCCACAGGGGATTGACGCCGGGAGACCACGACCCGAACGACATCGTGGCCACCATCGCCACGAGATAGATGGCCGCGGCCAGGCCGGCAGACGCGGCGAGCCACTTCAGCTGGAGCCGCTCGAGGCCGCGCGATCGTCGGAACCGGACGACGACGCTCGCCGCACAGCCGATGATGCACAGCGGGATGAGGGCTACGAGCGGCATCAACAGGCGCTCGAGGACCGGTCCGAGCGCCTCGACCCCCAACGGGTTCGCGACGTCGGGGAGCTCGGGTTTCTCGGTGACCACAGGCAGCGACTCCGGGATCAGCGGGATGAGCAGCGTCACGAGCGCGAGCACGGTCCCGGAGGCCCATGCCAAGGGCCTCCAGCGACGGGAGGGCAGCCTCCCATCCGGGAAGAGCAGGAGGAGGAAGGTTCCGATGAGCCCGATCCCCGGCGCCCACATCCCGGCGGTGAGCGCGGCGACCACGTCAGCGGCCGGGAGCGAACCCGGGGCCTCGACCAGGCCGTGCGACACGTAGCCCTCGGCCAGGGCTCCGGTCAGCTCCCAGACCAGGCCGATCGCGAGCAGGATCCAGCCGATCGGGTTGTCGGGGTGGCGCGACGCGATCAGGAGCCCGACGACCGCGAACGACAGCATCGAGAGCCAGAACAGGACGTCGTCGGAGACCGTGGTCCAGGCGACGGGGCCCCCGGCCGCCCTCGAGAGGACGGTCAGGACGACCCCGCCGACGAAGCACAGGACGACGAAGGCGAAGACGAACCTGGCCGGCGCCGCTGTCCGGTCGCTCACCGTCCCATGGTCCCAGGCCCGCGCCAGCGGAGGCCAGGGACGGCCGGGCTCAGACGTCCTTCTCGATCGGGACCCCGACGAGCGAGCCCCACTCGGTCCAGGAACCGTCGTAGTTGCGAACGCGCGGCACCCCGAGCAGCTCGTGCAGGACGAACCAGGTGTGGGCGGACCGCTCCCCGATCCGGCAATAGGCGATCGTCTCCTTCGACGTGTCCACGCCCTCCTGCTGGTAGAGCTCGCGCAGCTCGTCGGCGGAACGGAACGTGCCGTCGTCCTCCCGTACCGTCTTCGACCATGGGATGTTCTTCGCGGTCGGGATGTGGCCGGGCTTCTGGGCCGACTCCTGCGGGAGGTGGGGCGGCGCGAGCAACTCGCCCGCGAACTCCTGCGGCGACCTGACGTCCACCAGGTTCTCGCTCCCTATCGCCTGCAGCACCTGGTCGCGGAACGCGCGGATCTCGTCGTTCGGCTTCCCGGGCGTGTACGTCTTCTTCGGGCGGTCCGGGCGCTCGGCGGTCAGGGGCCGCCCGTCCAGCTCCCACTTCTTGCGGCCTCCGTCCATCAGCTTCACGTTCTCGTGGCCGTAGTAACGCAGGTACCAGTAGGCGTAGGCGGCGAACCAGTTGTTGTTGCCGCCGTAAAGGACGATGGTCGTGTCGTTGTCGATCCCGTTCTCGCCGAGCAGGGTCGCCAGGTCCTCGGCCGAGACGAAGTCGCGGCGGATGGGGTCCTGGAGGTCGGTCCGCCAGTTGAGGGCGATCGCGCCTGGCACATGACCGCGCTCGTAGGCGTCGGTGTCCTCGTCGACCTCGATGACGGCGACCCCGTCGTCCGTCGCGTGCTTCTCGACCCAGTCGGCGTCCACCAGGACGTCGGGCCTCGCGTAGTCAGCCATCTAGCCTCCTCGTGCTTCGCGGTGGGTGACGCGGCGCGCGCGGGCGCCGTCTCTCGGGGGGGAGGCGGGAGCCATCTTAGCAGCTG
>DATLFR010000209.1 GCA_035540895.1 Actinomycetota bacterium
GCCCCAACCCGCGTGGGAAGGCTGCACGATCCCCACCGGCTGCCGGCCCCCTCCCGGCGCCGACGCGTACACGCAGACCCCGCCCAGCGGCCGCCCGTCGCGGGTTCTGACGGTGCCCTCGATGGTCGGGAGCCGGCGAAGCGTGACGTCGATGCGGGTCGCGCGGCCCAGCTCCACCGTCAGGGGTGGGTCGGAGATCGTGACCTGCTCGTACGGAGAGGTGACGCACCCGGCGACCGAGACGAGGTAGGCGCCATCGCGCAAGCCGGTGAGCCAGAACGTCCCGTCGCTGCGGGTGTCCACCCGCTTCTCGGGACCGAAGCCCGGGCCGGGGGGCCGGGCCACGACGCAGACCCCGGACACGGGAGCCCCGTCCTCGTTCGTGACCGTCCCTGCGATCGCGCCCGAGAGCGGTGTGCGCTCGGCGGCCTCCGCCACCGGTCCCACGACGAACGACAGGACGGCCACCACGGCCAGGACACGGACCCGCATATCTCCCCCCTCGCTCGATCCCCTCCGAGGATGGTTATCCGCGCAGGCGCCGATCCCTTCCAGCTACATCTCCTCGAGCCGCTGCATCTGATGGTCCGTGAGCCGGATCGCGGCAGCTCCCACGTTCTCCTCCAGGTGCTCCACGCGGGAGGTGCCCGGTATGGGGAGCATCGAGGGCGACCGCTGCAGGAGCCAGGCGAGGGCGACCTGGACCCGGCTCGCGCCGTGCTCGGCGGCGACCCCGTCGAGGTCGTCCCCCGGGCGGACGATCGCCCCCGCGGCCAGGGGGTACCAGGGCAGGAACGCCAGACCCTCCCGCTCGCAATGCTCGATCACGTCTTCCCCGTCGCGCTCCCACAGTCCGTACCGGTTCTGGACCGAGACGATAGGAACGATCGACTCCGCCTCCCTCACCTGCTCGAGCGTCACGTTGCTCAGCCCGACGTGTTCGATCTTCCCTTCCGCGCGCAGCTCGGCGAGGGCGCCGACCGAGTCGGCGAACGCGACATCGGGGTCCGTCCCCGTGTGCAGCTGGTAGAGGGTGATCCTGTCGACGCGCAGCCGCCGCAGCGACTCCTCGCACGACCGTTTCAGATGGTCCGGACGGCAGTCCGGGTCCCAGCGTCCGGGTCCGGACCGCAGCAGCCCGCCCTTCGTCGCGATCACGAGGTCGCCCGGGTACGGGTGCAGGGCTTCCGCGATCAGCTCCTCGCTCGTCCCGGGCCCGTAGGCGTCGGCGGTGTCGATGAGGTTCACCCCCAGCTCCACGACCCGCCGCAGGAGCGCTCTGGCGCCTTCGGGGTCGGCCGGCGGTCCCCAGATGCCGTCGCCGGTGATCCGCATCGCGCCGAAGCCCATGCGGTTGACGGTCCGGTCGCCGACCCTCACCGTGCCGGCCGCTGCAGCAGGTGTCCCCATCTGTCCTCGGCTCCCGACGATACCCGGTCGGGCGGGGCGGAACCTGCCTGCCCGAGCCCGCGTTCGTTGAGGATGGGAGGCGCGCTCTCGTACATTCGTCTCTCTGGGGTACCTGGTGACGGAGGTGGAGACCTTGAGGATCGTTCGCACCGCCGCGGTCCTGTTCCTGCTCGCGGCACTGCTCCCGCTGACCGCATCCACGACGACCGCCCAGCAGAGGCCTCTGACGGTCAAGACGAACTACCCGTTCGTGGTCTCGGAGGCGGGCCGGAGCGTCAAGTTCGACATCCGCGTGCTGACGTCGCAGCCGCGGCCCGTGCGGCTCGAGATGGTCCAGGCGCCGCCCGGCTGGCAGTTCGAGCTGCGCGGGGGCGGGTTCCTGATCGGCGCCGTCTTCGGTGACCCGGAGGAGCCCCCACAGGCCGAGCTCGAGGTGCGGGTGCCGCCCGAGACCCCCCAGGGCGACTACCAGCTCGTCCTGCAGGGGACGGCTCCAGGCGCGGTCGACCGGCTGACGCTGACCGTGCGCATCTCCGACCAGGCCCCCGGGGCGGTGACCCTCACCAGCGACTTCCCGGCCCAGCGCGGAACGCCCACCGACACGTTCACGTTCCGGCTCACGCTCGAGAACAACACCCCCGAGGAGACGAGCTTCACGCTCGCCGCGCAGGGACCCGAAGGGTGGGACGTCCAGGCGCGTCCTACGGCGGAGACGAGGGCGGCGTCGATCACGGTGGAGGGCGGCGGCACGACCGACGTGGAGGTCTCGGTCGACCCGCCGGACCAGGCGCCCGCTGAGACGTACCCGATCAAGGTGACGGCGACCGGGCCGGGAGGTCAGCAGGCGAGCACGGAGGTCACGGTCGAGATCACCGGGACCCGGACCCTCGCCTTCACCACCTCGGACGAGCGACTCAACCGCGAGGGGGTGGCGGGCCGGACCCGCGAGGTCACGCTCGTCGTGCGCAACGAGGGGACGGCTCCGCTCCAGAACGTCCGCCTGAGCGACACCTCGCCGACCGGCTGGCGCGTGCAGTTCGAGCCGGAGGTCGTGGAGGCGGTACCCCCCGGGGAGACGCGAGAGGTGGTGGCCCGGGTCACCCCGGCGGGGGACGCCGTGGCCGGCGACTACAACATCACGCTGACCGCGAGCGGCGCGCAGGGAGGCAGCGAGTCGCTCGAGCTGAGGTACACGGTCCGGGCTTCGCGGCTGTGGGGCCTGATCGGCCTGCTCCTGATCGTCGCCGTCCTGTTCGGCATGCGGTACGTGTTCCAGCGCTACGGAAGGCGATGAACCCGGATCACCCCACGCCCACCCCGCCAGGAGAGCCCGTACCGGCGGAGACGGCCGGCCCGGCTCCCGCCGAGGTCGACCTCAGCCGGTACGCGATCCTCGCCCAGCAGCTGACGAAGAAGTACGGGACGTTCACGGCCGTGGACCGTCTCGACCTGGAGGTCGACCGGGGGGAGATCTTCGGCCTCCTCGGTCCGAACGGGGCCGGGAAGACCACGACCATCCTGATGCTGCTCGGCCTCACGGAGCCGACGCGGGGCGCGGCCAGGGTGGTGGGCCTCGACCCGCGACGCGACCCCCTCGAGATCAAGCGCCGGGTGGGCTACCTGCCGGACAACGTCGGCTTCTACGCGGACATGTCCGGGTACGACAACCTCCGCTACACGGCCCGGTTGAACGGGATACGCGACGACGACGCCCACCGGGCGGCGCTCCAGGCCCTCGACCAGGTGGGGCTGTCCGGACCCGGACACGACAAGGTGTCCACCTACTCGCGGGGCATGCGACAGCGGCTCGGGATCGCCGACGCCCTCGTGAAGGACCCCGAGATCCTGATCCTCGACGAGCCCACCATCTCGCTCGACCCGGAGGCGGTCGAGGAGACGCTCGAGCTCGTCCGCCGTCTGCCGCGGGAGCGGGGCGTGGCGGTCCTGCTGTCCTCCCACATGCTCCATCAGGTCCAGGCCATCTGCGACCGGGTGGCGATCTTCGTCCGGGGACGGGTGGTCGCACAGGGACGGGTCTCCGAGCTCGCCGAGAAGCTCACCGATATCGGGGTCACGATCGAGGTGGGGGCCGACGGCGCCGAGATCGGGGAGGCGTTGCGCGCGGTGCCCGACGTCGTCGACGTTCGGCGTGAGGGGGAGCTGTGGGTCGTCCGGGCGACGACCGACGTCCGCGCTCCCATGATCCGCGCGCTCATGGACAGGGGGGTCACCCCGACGCATGTCAGGCGCCGGGGAGCCGAGCTGGACGACATCTACCGCCGCTACTTCAGGACGGAGGAGGCCCGCGATGAGGGCAGCTGACGCCACCGCTTCCCGCGCTCCCACCCGGGCCGGATGGAAGGTGGTCGCGCGCAAGGAGTTCGGCGACCACGCGAACTCCCTCCGGCTGGTGATCATCGCCACGCTGCTCGGGCTCTCGGCCATCGCCGCGGTCTTCTCGGCCGCGCCCGCGATCCGCGACATCGGGGAGCAGACATCGGAGTTCCAGGGGCTGACCGGCCTGATCTTCGGGGCGCCCGGCCTGTTCCTCAGGCTGTTCACGATCACGGACGAGGCGTCCCGGCTCCCGCCGTTCTCCTCCATGGTCGCGCTCCTCGGACCGCTCCTCGGCATCGCGTTCGGGTTCGACGCGATAAACGGCGAGCGCGCGCAGGGGACGCTGCCCAGGCTCCTCTCCCAGCCCATCTACCGCGACGACGTGATCAACGGGAAGTTCGCCGCCGGACTCGCGGCGAACTTCCCGTTGATCACGTCGTCGCGGTAGATGGGCTGGGAGAGCCTGGGC
>DATLFR010000210.1 GCA_035540895.1 Actinomycetota bacterium
GGAGGACCCAGTCGGTGAAGAGGCGCTGGCCCAGGTCGGCGGTGGGCATCGTCACCGCCTTCGGAGGCACCGAGCTGCAGATGAGGTACGCCTTCCCCACCGCCGACCTGGGCCAGCGCCTCTTCACCGACTGGGTCCTCCCGTTCGAAGCGCTGTCCGTGCTGCTGCTCGCCGCGCTGATCGGGGCCATCGTCCTCGCGAGGAGGGACTGACCCGGTGCCCATCGCCGCCCCGCTGCTGCTGAGCGCGTTCATGTTCTCCGTCGGGGTCTACGGTGTCCTCGCTCGCCGGCACGGGATCCTGCTGCTGATGTCCGTCGAGCTGATGATGAACGCCGCGAACATCAACCTGATCGTCTTCTCGCAGTTCCTCGGCGACCCGGCGGGCAACATCGTCGCCCTGTTCGTGATCGCCGTCGCGGCCGCCGAGGTGGGCGTCGGGATCGCGATCATCATGCTCCTGTACCGTCAGCGTTCGACGATCGCCGTGGACGACCTACAGCTGATGAAGTGGTGATGGGACCCCTGCTGCCCGCTGCCGAGGAGGCCTCGCACGCCGTCAGGGACATGGCGTGGCTGGTGCCCATCCTGCCGTTCACCGCATTCGCGATCATCCTCGCCTTCGGACGCCGGCTCCCTGGGCGGGGCGCCTTCGTCGGCCTCCTCGCCGTAGGATCCGCTTTCGCGCTGGGGCTCGCGTCGTTCGTCGAGGCCATCCGCGGCCACGACGTGGTCGAGCGGACGGTCACGTGGTTCACCTTCGGAGAGGTCGACCTCGAGCTGGGGATCCGCGTCGACACCCTGACCGGGATGATGTTCGTCGTCGTCTGCTTCATCTCGCTGCTCGTGCAGATCTACTCGCTGGGCTACATGCACGGGGACCGCCGGTTCACCTGGTACTACGCGGCGATCAACCTCTTCACGGGCTCGATGCTCACGCTGGTGGTCGCCCCGAGCCTCGTTCAGCTGCTCATGGGGTGGGAGCTGGTGGGTGTCTGCTCCTACTTCCTGATCGGTCACTGGTTCGAGGAGAAGGAGAACTCGAGCGCCGCCATCAAGGCCTTCATCACGACCCGGACCGGCGACCTCGGCTTCGTTATCGGGGTGCTGGTCCTGTTCATCGGGTCCGGCACGTTCAACATCGGCGAGCTCCAGGAGCGGGTCGTGGCCGGAGACGTGTCCCAGCTGGCGATCACGGCGGGAGCGCTCCTGCTGTTCTGCGGCGCCGTCGGCAAGTCCGCCCAGTTCCCGCTCCACGTCTGGCTCCCGGACGCGATGGCGGGTCCGACCCCAGTCTCGGCGCTGATCCACGCGGCGACCATGGTCACGGCCGGGGTCTACATGATCGCCCGGCTCTTCCAGCTCTTCTCTTCGTCCGAGCCGGCGATGACGGTCGTCGCGGTCATCGCTTCCATCACCATGCTGGGGGCCGCCCTGCTCGCGGTCGTCCAGCGGGACATCAAGCGCGTCCTCGCGTACTCGACCGTGAGCCAGCTCGGCTACATGATGGCCGCCCTCGCGGTCGGCGCAGCCACCGCCGGCGTGTTCCACCTGTGGACCCACGCCTTCTTCAAGGCCCTGCTCTTCCTCGGCGCGGGCAGCGTGATCCACGCCGTCCACTCCAACGACATGTTCGACATGGGCGGGCTGCGCCGGTTCATGCCGACGACGACCTGGACGTTCCTCGTCGGCTCCCTCGCGCTCGCCGGGATCTTCCCGCTGGCCGGGTTCTGGTCGAAGGACGAGATCGTCGCCGCGGCCTGGGAGACCCACCGGCACTTCGCGATCCCGAACCTGCAGTACGTGGTCTTCGTCGTGGCGCTGATCACCGCCTTCCTCACCGCGTTCTACATGTCCCGGGCGTGCGTCCTGACCTTCTTCGGGCGATACCGGCGGGCTCCCATAGGTGGAGGGGCGGGTGACGACCACGGAGCCATCCACGGCGAACCCCACGAGTCACCGCCTTCGATGGCCTGGCCTCTGATAATCCTCGCCGTGCTGAGCGTCGTCGTCGGCTGGCTCGGCATCCCCTTCGGCGACCTGAACCGGTTCGGTGAGTGGCTCCACTTCGAGGGAGCCGAGCACGGGGAGTTCGTGCCGTGGATCGCTGTGCTGTCCACCGGTATCGCCCTGGCCGGGATCGCGCTCGGTTGGAAGATGTACTCGAAGGCCGAGTTCGGGTTCAGCGTGCGGGACCCGCTCGAGCGACTCGGCCCCCTGTACCGCCTGCTCGAGAACCGCTTCTACATCGACCACCTGTACATGACCGCGTTCGTCCGGCCCGTGCAGTACGGCCTGTCCCGGATCATCTACCGGTTCGACCAGCGCTTCGTGGACCGCATCGTCGCCGGGGCGGGAGCCGCCACCGTGCACGCCGGACGCGCGACCCGCCGCCTGGACGAGGCCGGCATCGACGGGGTCGTGAACGGTGCGGCCCGCATCACGGACCGGTTCGGTGGGTTCCTGAGGTACGGACAGTCCGGGAACGTACAGCGCTACGCCGCGGGCCTGTTCCTGGGGCTCGTGATCCTCGGCGCCGTCCTGTTCATCTAGGAGGAGATCAGATGACGCTCGAAGGTTGGGGATTGTCGGCGGCGGTCTTCCTGCCGTTGGTCGGCGCGCTGGTGATGCTCGCCGTCCCGAGGGCGGCTTTCGGCGCGCACAAGGCGCTGGCGCTCGTCTTCACGGCGATCCCGTTCCTCATCGCGCTCGCCATCGCGATCGGCTTCGACTACGGGGACACGGCCCGGATGCAGTACGAGGTGGACGCCTCGTGGATCCCGTCGATCGGCGCTCGGTACCACATCGGCATCGACGGCATCTCACACCTGTTGTTCGTCCTCACCTTCTTCATCACGTTCCTGTGCGTGATCTACAGCTACAGGTGGCTCCCTGAGCCGGTGAACCCGAAGGTCTTCTTCTCCCTCATGCTCGTCCTGACGACGGGGATGGCGGGGTGCTTCGTCGCCCTCGACCTCGTCCTCTTCTTCATCTTCTGGGAGCTCGTGCTCGTCCCGATGTACTTCATGATCGCCATATGGGGCGGCCCGCGACGCGAGTACGCTGCGATCAAGTTCTTTTTGTACACGCTCTTCGGTTCGATCTTCATGCTCGTGGGGTTCATCGCGCTCTACCTGCGGTCGGAGGTGGGCGGGGACCGGACCTTCGACATCCTCGCGCTCCAGCAGCTGGGTGCCTCCCGCGTCTGGGGAGAGACGTTCGGGATCCTGGTCTTCGCGGGCCTGTTCCTCGGCTTCGCGATCAAGGTCCCGATGTGGCCGTTCCACACCTGGCTCCCGGATGCCCACACGGAGGCACCCACGGTCGGGTCGGTGATCCTTGCCGCGATCCTCCTGAAGATGGGGACCTACGGTTTCGTGCGGATCGCGCTGCCGATCCTCCCGGACGCCGCCGTCGTCTGGGCCCCCTTCATCGGGATCCTCGCCGCGATAGCGATCGTGTACGCGGCCCTCGCCTGCCTGGCCCAGACGGACATGAAGCGCCTCATCGCCTTCTCGTCCGTCGGACACATGGGGTTCGTGATGCTCGGGATAGCCTCGCTGACCGACCGGGGGATCAACGGCGCCATCCTCGGGATGGTGGTGCACGGACTCATCACCGGGATGCTCTTCTTCGTGGCGGGTTCGGTGCACGAGCGCTTCCACACCCGGGACATCCCGAGGCTCGGCGGGATGCTGATCCTGCTCCCGTGGCTGGGCGGGATCCTCACCTACTCCTCGATCGCCTCCCTGGGCCTCCCCGGCCTCGCCGGGTTCTGGGGCGAGTTCCTCGCCCTGCTCGGGTCCTGGTTCCCGGCCCCCGCCCTGGGCGAGCTGACCCTGCTCTTCCGGATCCTCACCGTCCTCGGCGTGATCGGGACGCTGCTCACGGCCGGGTACTTCCTGTGGCTGCTGCAGCGGGTCAACCTGGGCAACGTCCCGGACGAGTGGGAGGGCCACTCCTTCAAGGACGTCACCCCTCTCGAGTGGCTGGCCTGGGCGCCCCTGCTCGTCCTCATCCTGGTGGTCGGCGTCTACCCTCGCCTGTTGCTCGACGTCACCAGCGACGCCGTGGGCCGGATCGCCCAGCTGTTCGGAGGCTAGTGGGGCATGAGGATCGACTACGCGGCAATCGGACCCGAGATCGCCCTCGCGGCGGGGCTGAGCCTCGTCCTGATGGTCGATCTCGCCCTCCGTGGGCGTAGCCGCGTCCTCGCCGGGTGGCTGTCCTTCGCCACGCTCGTGGTCGCGGCCGCGCTCCTCGTGCCGAACCACGGGAGGCTGCCGGTCCAGACGCTCGGACACATGTTCGTCCTGGACGGCTTCGCGTTCGTCTTCAAGGCGTTGATGCTGGGCTCCGCCGCCATCGTGGTGCTCCTGTCCATCCATCCGATGCGCGCGCACCGCTACGAGGGCGAGTACTACTTCCTGATGCTCTGCGCCGTCCTCGGCACGGTGCTGATGCCGTCCTCGCGCGACCTGCTCATGCTGTTCGTCGCCCTAGAGCTCGTCTCCGTCCCGGGGTTCGTGCTCGCGGGGATCCGCAAGCGCAACGCGCGCTCCAACGAGGCGGCCGTGAAGTTCTTCCTCTTCGGGGTGCTGTCGGCCGGGATCTTCGTTTACGGGATCTCGCTCATCTACGGGTTCGCCGGAACCACCGACCTGGCTCGCATCGCGCAGACCTCGAGGGTGGCGGGCGCCGAGCCCCTCCTGCTCGTCGGCGTGCTGTTCATCGTCGGCGCGTTCGGGTTCAAGGTCTCGGCCGTGCCGTTCCACTTCTGGGCTCCCGACACCTACGAGGGGTCCCCGACGCCCCTGGCCGCGTTCCTCTCGGTCTCCTCGAAGGCGGCCGGGTTCGTGGGGTTGATGCTCCTGCTGCTGGTCGGGGTCCCGAACCTCGCGGGCCTCTGGGGTCCGGTGGTGGGGGGCCTCGCCATCGCGACGATGACGGTCGGCAACGTCCTGGCCCTGCGCCAGCGCCACCTCGTCCGTCTCCTCGCTTACTCCTCGATCGGACAGGCGGGCTACATGCTGATCCCCCTGGCGCTGATCCGTCCCTACTCGACGGACCCGATGGCCGGCAGCAACGCGGGCCTCGTGCGCGGTCTGGCGATGTACCTGCTGGTCTACGCGGTCATGAACCTGGGTGCGTTCGCCGTCGTGATCGGTCTGTCGAAGCAGTACCCGACGCTCCTGATCCGCGACATCGCCGGCCTTTCGCGACGCGCTCCGTTCCACGCCGCTGCGCTGGCCGGGTTCATGCTGTCGCTGGGAGGGATCCCGCCCTTGGCGGGCTGGGCCGCGAAGTTCTTCGTCTTCCTGGCCGCGATGGGGGTGGGCTCGACCATGGCCGTCGTGCTGGCTGCCGTCATGGTCGTCAACAGCGTGATCTCTCTCTACTACTATGTGGGGGTCGCCAGGGCGATGTACCTGCAGGTTCCGGAGGAGGTGGGAGCGGTTAGGTTCCCGCCCCTGATCACCGCAGTCGTCGCCATCTGCATCATCGGCACGCTGGTGCTGGGGGTCTTCCCGGAGCCGTTCGCGAGCTTCGCCCGGTCGGCAGGCATCACCATCTTCCAGTCGTAGAGGTCGTAGCCGATGAGGAGCCACCGACGCAGCTCGACCACGCCCAAGGCGGTCTGGGTGCTCGTCGCGCTCGCGGTGGCCGTGAC
>DATLFR010000211.1 GCA_035540895.1 Actinomycetota bacterium
GGTGGCGGAGGCGGCGGAGGTGCATGGTGACCGGGATCGTTCTCGCGCTCGTGGTGCTGGTCGTGGCGGTCGCCCTGCTCGCGATCTCCCTCTACAACCGATTCGTACGCCTGCGGAACCGGGCCGACAACGCGTGGGCCCAGGTCGATGTGCAGCTCCGCCGGCGCTACGATCTCATCCCGAACCTCATCGAGACGGTGAAGGGGTACGCCTCCCACGAGCGTGAGGTGTTCCAGCGCGTCACCGAGGCGCGCTCGATGGGTGTGCAGGCGCGGACGGTCGCCGAGCAGTCGCAGGCGGAGAACATGCTCACGGCGGCGCTTCGGCAGCTCTTCGCGGTCGCCGAGGCATACCCGGAGCTGCGCGCGAACGAGAACTTCCTCCAGCTCCAGGGCCAACTGCAGGACACCGAGAACCAGATCGCGGTCGCCCGGCAGATCTACAACGACACGGTGCTGCTGTACAACAACGCGGTCCAGACCTTCCCCGGGGTGTTGCTGGCGGGTCCGCTGGGCTTCGCCGCGCGCGACTACCTCGAGATCGAGGAGGTGTCGCGGCAGACGCCGCAGGTGGACTTCCGAGACATGCCGGGCCGGGAGCCTACGCCCGGCGAACGCGGCGCCAGCATGCCTCCGGCCACCGGGGGGACGGGTCCGGAGTCGGAGGGGCCCGGACCGGCCGGGACAGCGCCCCCGACCTAGCGGAAGGGACCGGCGGGAGGCGCAAGCGCCCCCCGCCGGTGGATCGAGATCAGAACCCGGCTAGCGGGTCCGGCATCGTCTCCTGCTCGTCCGGCACGGGCTGGTCGCGCCAGTTGTCGTTGCCCGAGTAACGGACGAGCCCGGTTACGAGCTCGACCGTGCTGACGGGCCCGCCGCTGACGGGCAGGTTCCTCAGCGAACCTCCCTGGATCTCGCACCCGTAGAGCGTCTCGATACGGGGTGGGTCGCTGGTCGCGAACGTGTTGCCGCCGAAGCAGTTCCAGTCTCCCGAGCCGGCGGCGAGGGAGAGGTCGTAGAAGCCGCTGTCCGCGACCGTGTTGCGCTCGACGCGGTTCCCGGCCGCCCGGTACACGTTCGGGGTCTCGTGGGGGAAGGGGAAGACGACGATCCCGTAGCGGTTCGAGTCGAAGACCTGGTTGCCGTGAACGAGCGTGTACATCGAACCGGCCAGGCCGATCCCCATCCCGAATGCTGCCGCGTTGATGCCGCGCAGCGGCACGTCGGGGTTGGATCCTGATCCCTGGATGAGGTTGTTCCGGATCACGATGCAGCACTGCGGCGGCAGCTTCTCGGAGTCGAGGGTGTTCGGGAGGATCCCGGCGCCGTTGGCGATCCAGCGGGAGTCCTCGATGACGAGGTTGCCGCTCGCGTTGGTGCCGGAGTACCCGAGCCCGTTGTTCACCGAGTCGACATCGCGGATCGTGGCATCGCACGGGTTGCACTCGCCGATGTAGAAGCCCGCGTCCGGGTTCCCGGACGCGTACGACTTCTCGAACAGGCCGGGACCGGACGAACCGAGCGCATAGACGCCGTATATCCCGTTGTTGTACGCCGTGAGGTAGCGGCCGTGGTACCCCGCGGTCCCCGTCCAGAAGAACGCGGTGTGGGTGAACCCGGAGGCGGTCATGTTGGCCACCTCGACCCCGCGCGCGGTGATGAGGAAGCCGTAGCGGTCGGTCTGGCTGTCACCCTCTAGGTGAACGTCGTTGCGATCGGTGCCTCGGATGGTGATGCCATCCTTGCCGGCGCCCACCACTACCTCTTCCGAGTAGGTCCCCGGTCCGATGAGGACGAGGTCGCCGGGCTCGGCCGCGTTCACCGCCGCCTGGATCGAGTCATGACCCGTCGTGCAGCGTCCGGCGTAGGAGCCCACGTCGTCCACGCATCGGATGTTCGCGCCGGAGGCGCTCGCGGCCGAAGCCCCCGGTACGACGAGCCCCGCCACGACAGCGGCGGCCAGAAGTGCACGCAACGAGCTAGAGCGCATGCGCAACCCCCATGGTCGGTTTCGAGCAGATCCTCAACTGAGGGGTTCTTCTCCGCGCCCGCGGGCGATCCCTGCTCAGGGGGTCGCGCGCGGCGTGGGGGACGAGGTCCCCCGGGGGCTCCCGGTTGGGGACGGGCTCCCGCGTGGGCTCGGACCGGGCGACCCCTCGGGAGTCGGGGACGGCTCCGGAGCCTCCATCGCCTCGGCGAAGGCGACGAGCTCGTCGAGCGTCGCGTACCCGGAGACCACCACGAAGACGTCGTCGACCCAGCCCCAGACGTGGGGGGGAACCTCGGGCGAGACAGCGTACCGAAGCTCCCTGCCCTCACCCCCGGGCAGGATGCGCTCGTTCAGCGGCATCGTCGTGTCCGGGATGGGCGAGTCCGCCACCTCGAACGGGCCGCGACGCACCTGGCGCTGATCCACGACCACCGTGGTCATCCCGTCGAAGTAGGTGGTCTGGACCACCCCCGTCGGGGCGGGGTACCTCTCGCGGGGCCCCCAGGGTGGGGGGTCCTCGGTCACCGCGACCGTGGACTGCTCCCTGAAGGTCCCGGGGATGGACGTCGGGGTCAACAGCCACGTCAGGTCCTCGGACGCGGCCTCGCGCGTGGTGGCTTCGAACCCCGCGTCGGTGGTCTCCGGATCGACGTCCTCGGGTGGCTCGATGCGGAACTCGCCGGGGAGGGCGACCCCGTTCAGCTCGACCGAGGTGAGGTCCACGCGCTCCACCGTCATGCGGTCCCGGTCGCCGAACGCCGTGTCGATCGCTTCCTGGGTCAGCAGCTCCTCCGGCCCGAGCACCTGGGCGTCCTGGCGCGCGATGGACCGTATGACACGCAGCGGGAAGTAGGTCTGGGCGTCCAGGTGCATCTCGATGGTGTCCGCGCGGGTGAACGGGTCCGGGTCGACCCGGAAGCGGACCCGGTACACCCGGTGGTCCTCTATCTGACCCTCGCCGAGCACCTCGACGCTCCGGGCACCCACGAGGAGGCGGGCGGGGGCGGCGACCGCTTGGTCGAGCGTCCCGAGCAGCGGGACGAACGGTCCGGACGGGGGCCCGGCCGCCGGACCCGAGACCGCGTCCAGACGGCGGTCGTCGGGCTCCACGGTGAGCGTCCTGATCCCGTCCTCCGCCGTCCGCACCACCGTGGTGCGGGTCCGTCCGGTGTCCGGGATCTGCAGGGCGTTCTCGTCGCGCAGGCGGCCCGGCTCCTCGTAGACGAGCCTCCCCTCGATCGTGGCCAGCGAGAACGAGAACGTGGCCCGGTCCTCCGTATCGCGCTGAGGGAGCCGGTAGACGCTGAGCCGGCCGATCGTGTACTCGGCCTGCAGGACCTCGAGCTCGCCGAAGACGTTCGCCACCCCGCGCTGCACGACGGCGGCGGCGGGCAGGGGGGAGGCGGCGGGCGTCTCCCGCCCGCCGCGGGTGAGCAGCGAGAGGGCCACCAACCCGATGACGATCGCCGCGGCGATGAGCCCGACCAGGGCGGCCGGCTTCTTCGACGACTGGCGAGCGGGGGTCGGGTCCTCCTCCCACAGGAC
>DATLFR010000212.1 GCA_035540895.1 Actinomycetota bacterium
GAGCACGCCCTGGCGTGGAGGCTGGCCCGTTCGCCTTCGGTCGACGCCGTCTGCTCGGCCCCCGGGAACCCCGGGATGGCCGAGCTCGGGCCGACCGTCCCGATCGCGGTCCACGACCTGGAGGGCCTGGCGCGGTACGCGTCCGAGCACGAGGTGGATCTCACCGTCGTGGGACCGGAGGTCCCGCTCGTCGCCGGGATCGTCGATCTGTTCTCGGCGCGTGGCCTGAGGGTCTTCGGTCCCCGGGCGTCGGCCGCGCGCATCGAGGGCAGCAAGGTCTGGTGCCGCGAACTGGCCGAGCGGTACGGGGTCCCGATGGCGCGCGGGCGGTCGTTCGACGCGCCGGAACCGGCGGCCCGGTTCGCGGCCGAGCTCGAGGGTCCGGTCGTGGTGAAGGCGGAAGGCCTCGCCGCAGGCAAGGGCGTGCGGATATGCGCGGACGCGCGGGAGGCGCGCGCGGCGATCGACGAGATCATGCGCGGGCGCCTGTTCGGCGACGCCGGGAGCCGGGTCGTCGTGGAGGAGTACCTGTCCGGACGGGAGACGTCGCTCTTCTGCCTCACCGACGGACACGACGTCGTCGTCCTCGAGCCCGCGCAGGACTACAAGCGCGCGCTCGACGGAGATGGGGGGCTGAACACCGGAGGCATGGGCTCCTACTCTCCGGTCCCCTGGCTGCCGGCCGAGGTCCGGGAGCGCGCGGTGAACGAGATCGTCCGCCCGCTCCTGGACGGGCTGGCCGCCGAGGGAGCCGCGTTCACCGGTTGCTTCTACGCGGGGCTGATGGTGGACCACTCCGGGGCGAAGCTCATCGAGGTGAACTGCCGGTTCGGCGACCCGGAGACGCAGGTGCTCATGCCTCGGCTCGAGTCCGACCTGGGGGAGCTTCTCACCGCCTGCGCCGGCGGGTCGCTGGGCGACGCGAAGGTGTCCTGGCGTCCGGACGCCTGCGTCTCGGTCGTCCTCGCGTCCGGTGGTTACCCCGGCGAGTACCGCACGGGGCTCGAGGTCTCCGGCGTGCAGGAGGCGGAGTCGATGGACGGGGTGGCCGTGTTCCACGCCGGCACGTCGCTGGACGGCAGCCGGCTCGTCTCCTCGGGAGGGCGGGTCCTGAACGTCTCCGCCCTCGGGACGGATATCGCGGACGCGCGGTCCCGCGCCTACGCGGCCGCCGCGCTGATCGAGATGGAGGGACAGCACCTAAGGACCGATATCGCCCTGGGCGTGTGATGCGGCTCGACCCGGACTCGCTCCCGAGCTTGCTCGAGGCCTCCGGCGTCGCGGCCGAGGAGATACACCGGGCCGTCGCCGACGGGCCCGCCGCGGTGGTCTCCCTCGCCATCGAGCGGCTGGTCATCCCGGGGAGCCAGCGGCTGACCAGGTCGGAGGTGGCTGAGCGCGCCGGCACCGATCTCGAAGAGGCGATGCAGTTCTGGCGGGCGATGGGGTTCAGCGACGTCTCCGACGACGAACCTGCGTTCACCGAGGTGGATGTCGAGATGCTGTCCCGGGCCAGGCGGCTCATCGAGGAGGGGTTCGCCGACGCCGAGATGGCCTTACAGATGACGCGCGTGATGGCGCACGCGGTGTCCAGGATCGCGGCGTCGCAGGTGGAGGTAGTCCGGGAGCGGGGCCGGGAGACCCAGGCCGAGGATGAGGACGCCGCGTACGGGTTCGCGATGGCGTTGACCGCGGCGGGCGTCCAAGGCCTGCTCGGGGACCTCGAGGATTTCCTCGTCTACCTCTGGCGTCGCCACCTGGGCGCCGTGGCCGACCGGGCCGTCCATCAGGTGGTGACCGGGGAGCAGGCGGCGGTCGTGGTCGGTTTCGCCGACCTGGTCGGGTTCACGGCCATCAGCCAGCAGCTGGCGGAGCGGGAGCTGGCCGCCGTGGTCGGGCGCTTCGAGGACGCGGCCGCGGCGCAGGTGGCCGCCCACCGGGGACGCATCATCAAGATGATCGGCGACGAGGTGATGTTCACGGCGCCCGACCCGCGAGAGGGAGCCGAGATAGCGCTCGCGCTGGTCGAGACGTTCGCCGCCGACGACCAGATCCCGGACGTGCGGGTCGGGCTCGCCGCCGGGACCGCCGTCGCGCACCGGGGAGACCTGTACGGACCGGCTCCCAACCTGGCCAGCCGCCTGGTGGACAGCGCCTACCCCGCCTCCGTGCTCGTGGACGGCACGGTCGCCGCCGAGCTGGAGGGAGCGGACGCGTTCCACCTCAAGCCGGTGCGGCCGCAGAGGCTCCAAGGGTTCGGCCGGACCCGGATGTGGGTCCTGCGCCGGTCAAGGGCCTAGGACCCCGTCCTCGACGAGGGCGGCGACGAGGTCTCGGATCGAGAAGATCCCGACCTCCGACCCCTCGTCCACCACCAGCAGGTGGCGGAACCCCCGCTCGGTCATCGTCCGGGCCGCGGTGGCCACGTCCCACTGCGGCGTGGCGACCACGGCGTTCCACGTCATGTGGTCGCCCACCACCTCGGTGGAGGGATCCAGGCCGCGGGCGATCGCGCGCAGGATGTCCCGCTCGCTGATGATCCCCGGCGCGTCCTCCGTCAGGACGACCGCGGCTCCGACGTTGTGCTCCGCCATGCGGGCCGCGGCGTCGTGGAGCGTGTGGGTGGGGCCGATCGTCACGACCGCCCGGCGGACCAGTGCCCCCACGTGCATGCCCCGATCGTACGCCCGGACCCGCGGGAGGTCCATGGGGGGCCCCGCCGCGGTGCGTCCGTCTGCCGCTTACGATGGGCCCATGATCCCCCGCTACACCCGTCCCGAGATGGGCCGCCTGTGGTCCGACGACGCCCGCTACCACAGGTGGCTCGAGGTCGAGATCGCCGCGCTCGCGGCCTGGGAGGAGCACGGATCGGTCCCGGCGGGGACGGCGGAGGCGGTCCGCGAACGGGCCCGCGTCGACCCGCAGCGGATCGCGGAGATCGAGCTGCGGACGAACCACGACGTGGCGGCCTTCGTCGACGGGGTGGCCGAGACGTGCGGCGATGCGGGGCGGTGGGTCCATTTCGGCCTCACCTCCTACGACGTCGTCGACACGGCTCAGGGGATCGCCCTGCGGGAGTCGTGCGACCTGCTGGCGGACGGGCTGACCCGTCTCGTGCGCGCGTTGAAGGACCGGGCCCTCGAGCACCGCGACACCCTGTGCATGGGCCGGACACACGGCATCCACGCCGAGCCGACCACCTTCGG
>DATLFR010000213.1 GCA_035540895.1 Actinomycetota bacterium
GTGCAGATCGTACAGCTCATCGACGACCTGTTGACCGAACTGCCCGGTCCCGGGCGACAATGAAGGACGACTCGCCCACGAGTGCCGGAGGGACAGATATGGCCGCCACGCCCCCGACCACGCCCCTGGGACTCCAGGGGATCGACCACCTCGAGTTCTGGGTGGGCAACGCCCGGTCCACGGCCGGGTTCTTCGCCTCCCACTTCGGCTTCGACATCACCGCCTACGCGGGCCCCGAGACGGGGGTGCGTGACCGAGCGTCCTACGTGTGCGAGCAGGGCGACATCAGGTTCGTCTTCACGGGCGCGCTCGCGCCGGAGTCGGAGATCGCCGAGCACGTCCGCCTCCACGGGGACGGTGTGAAGGACGTGGCCTTCCTCGTATCCGACGCCGAGGCGGCCCATCGCGGCGCCCTCGAGCGGGGAGCCACCTCGGACCGGGAGCCGGAGACGGTGGAGGACGAGACGGGCAAGCTCGTCCGGGCTTCGATCCGTGCCTACGGGGACACCCGTCACACCTTCGTCGAGCGCTCGGCCTACTCGGGCCGGTTCATGCCCGGGTACGGCGAGGCCCCACTCGCCCGCCCATGCGGGCCCGATGTGGGCCTGCGCATCGTGGACCACGTGGTCGCCAACGTCGAGGACATGAAGCCGTGGGTGGCGTTCTACGAGCGTGTGCTCGGGTTCGGCGAGATGACGAGGTTCACCGACGAGGACATCTCCACGGAGTACTCGGCGCTGATGTCCACCGTCGTCGAGGGCGGCGAGGGGAAGATCGTGCTCCCCATAAACGAGCCCGCGACGGGGAAGCGCAAGTCCCAGATCGAGGAGTACCTCGACTTCTACCGGGGGCCGGGGGTCCAGCACATCGCGCTCAGGACGCAGGACATCGTCGGCGCGGTGCGCGCGATGCGGGAGCGGGGGGTCCGCTTCCTGCGGATCCCGGACACCTACTACGAGGACGTGGCCGGCCGCCTCGCCGACCTCGACCTCGATTGGCGGACCCTGCAGGAGCTGGGGATCCTGGTGGACCGGGACCACGATGGGTACCTGCTCCAGATCTTCACGGAGAACGTGATGGACCGACCCACCGTCTTCTTCGAGATCATCCAGCGGGAGGGCTCCCGAGGGTTCGGCCAGGGCAACTTCAAGGCCCTGTTCGTCGCGATCGAGCGTGAGCAGGAGCGCCGCGGCAACCTGTAGACCCCAGGAGGGATCGGCCCCCGGGACGGCGAACCGCTCGTCTCATACGGTTCGCGTCGAAGCCCAAAGGGGGAACCATGCGTAGGATCCTGATCCTGGCCGCTTTCGCGTTGGTCGCGGGGCTCATACCGGTCTCAGCGACACCCGCGGCGGCCCACTCGAACGACTGTGCTACGCCCAACGGGGGCTCCGTGCGCATCTACAGCGCCTACAACCCCGCCTACCCGGTCCAGGCGACCCCGGACCCTGGGTACTTCGGCTGCTCCCGTCTCGTCTGGAGCAGCGACGGCACGGGTGTCTGGGGTGTCGACACCCGGGTCATCCTCCCGGGAGCGACGCACGTCGCGATCCGGTACGTGCACGCCGAGGCCGGTGTCGTGCCCGGCCACGCGTGCCTGGCCGGCATCATGGGCGGCTGCCACGGGTTGAAGAGGGTCACCGGGGTCAACCCCTCCACCAATCCTGAAGCGGTGACCCGCGACTGGATCGTGACGGACTGGATCGCTCTGCCGGGTGGCGCGTCCGGAACGCTGAGGGCATGCGCCCACGACGCCTGCACCCACTACGACACCGTCGACCGGTACGAGTGCAGCGAGACCTTCGTGACCGAGAAGAACACAGGTGTCCAGGTGATGGCCCGTCCGTGCACGAACCCGACCGTCACCCTCCCCATCTAGCCGCGGCGGGGATCACAGATGCGTAGACACCTCCTTGCGGCTCTGGTCGCGGTCGCGTCGCTCGGCCTCGTGCCGATAGGGGCTCCCGCGGCGTCGGCCCACTCGAACGACTGCAGCACCCCCAACGGGGGCTCGGTCCGGATCTACAGTGCCTACAACCCGGCCCAGCCCGTGCAGGCCACGCCCGATCCCGGCTACTTCGGCTGCGCGAGGGTCGTGTACACCGAGGACGGGGCCGGCATGTACGGGGTCGACACCCGTGTCCTGCTTCCCGGGGCGACCCACGTGGCCATCCGATACGTCCATGCGGACGCCGGGGTCGTCCCAGGGCAGGCCTGCCTCGGCGGGCTGATGGGGGGGTGCTTCGCGTTGAAGCGTGCGCTCGGGGTCACCCCGTCGAGCAAACCGGAAGCCATCACCCGGGAGTGGATAGTGACGGAGTGGATCGCTCTGCCGAGCGGTGCCTCCGGGACGCTGAGGGCGTGCGCCCACGACGCGTGCACGCACTACGACACGGCGGACCGCTACGAGTGCAGTGAGGCGTTCCTCACCGAGAGGGACACAGGTGTGCACGTGAATGCCCGTCCATGCACGAACCCCACGGTGACGCTTCCCCTGTGACGTGATCGGAGGTTCTTCGACGATGAAAGGAAGAGGTACGGATATGCGTAGGAAGCTCGCGCTCATCGCACTCGCCTAGCAGCCGCCGGGCTCGTCCCGATCGCCGCGACGCCCGCTGCGGCGGACGGGGACTGCGGTCCCCCTGGAGGCGGCCGGATAGTGATCTTCAGCCGGATAGCCGTCGACGGCCAGGGCCACCCCACCGTGAACCCCGGCACCTGCTCGCTCCTCGTCTACACGAGCGACGGGGCCGACCTGTACGGCTTCGACACCAGGCTGCTCGTCCCCGGTGCGAACCAGATCGCCGTGCGCTACGTCGGGACGGCACGTCCGGGGTGCGTCACCATCAACGGGCTGGGGCTCGGAGGTTGCCACCCGCTCGGAAACAAGGCGGCGACCGTCCCGACGGACCCGCCGAACTGGCAGACCGACTGGATCGGGGTCAACGGCGAGCTCACCGGGAAGGTCACGGCCTGCGCGCACGACGCCTGCGCCACCTACGACCGTCCGGCGAGCTACGAGTGCAGTGACCTCTACGTGCACGAGCGCAACTCCGGGGTGCACCTGGACGCCCGTCCCTGCACGAACCCGCAGGTGACGCTCCCGGTCTGACATCGAGCGAGAAGCATTAGTCTGAGGGCGCCCCACGGGGCGCCCTCGGTCTTTTCCGCAGGTGACAGGGAGGCGAGATGCTCGGATTGCCTCAGTGGATCAAGGGGAGGACCTCCCGGCAGGCCCACGTGGCGCTGCCGGAGGGGACGGTCGAGGAGGAGCACGGACGCCTCGGCTTCTTCGGTGCGGCGAGTCACCTCTACCGGCTCAACGCGCCCACCGGGTGGACCTCCGTCGACGGACCGGCCGCCCACGCGGCGATGGACCTGACGAGGCTCGAGATCGCAGACGAGCTGTGGCCGACGGAGGTACTGCGCAACGAGGACCTCTCGATCGGATACCAGCGGTACACGCAGGGACGCCCGGAGTTCCTCCGCAACGCGGACGGCGACCTGCTCTACTTCGTCCACACGGGCACGGGAACGCTGGCCACCGAGTACGGACCGCTGACCTTCCGTCCGGGCGACTACCTGGTGGTCCCGCGCGGGACCACGTTCAGGTTCGAGCCGTCCGAGCCGACCGACCTGCTCGCCCTCGAGAGCCGGGGGGGCGAGATCGGGCTCCCCGACCGGGGGCTGCTCGGGCGCCACGCCCTGTTCGACCCGGCCCTCGTCGAGGTGCCCGAGCCGGACCCGGTCGACGAGCAGGGCGAGTTCGTGATCGTCGTGAAGCGGATGGGGTACGACACCCGGGTCACCTACCCCCATCACCCCTGCGACGTCGTCGGCTGGAAGGGGGACCTGGCTCCCATGCGGCTGAACGTGGCCGACTTCCGTCCGATCTCGAGCGCCCGCTACCACCTGCCGCCCTCCGCCCACTCGACCTGGGTGGGCGAGGGGTTCGTGGTGGCGACGTTCGCGCCGCGGCCCGGGGAGGAGGACCCGGAGGCGTTGAAGCTGCCCTTCTATCACCGCAACATCGACTACGACGAGGTGATCTTCTACCACCAGGGCGACTTCATGTCCCGGTCGGGGATCGCCGAGGGGATGCTCACCTTCCACGGCGCGGGGCTGCACCACGGTCCGCAGCCGAAGGCGGTCGAACGCGCCGCCAAGGCCCCGGCCGGCCCCCGTCAGATCCAGGAGTACGCCGTCATGGTCGACACCCGCAAGCCCCTCGTCGTGACCGATGCCGGGCAGAAGGTCGACCTGATCGGGTACGCCATGTCCTGGTCGGAGCGGTAGCCGGTTGAGGATCGCCCGGTTCCGCACCGGCGGCGGCGCGGTCTACGCGGGAAGGGTCGAGGGCGAGGTCGTCGTCCCGAAGCTGCCGGGAGACGGCCACGCCGGACGGTGGGCGGCGATCGACCTCGCGATGGCCTCCAAGCCGATCGAGGGCATGGCTCCGATCCCGCTCGCCGACGTGCGTCTGCTCGCCCCCGTCCCCCAGCCGGGAGCGATCAGGGACTTCTACGCCTTCGAGTCCCACGTGGCGACGGCGCGCCGCGCGCGCGGCCTGGACATGGACCCGGACTGGTACGAGCTCCCGGTCTTCTACTTCTCCAACCCCCACACCATGTTCGGACCCGACGACCCCATCCCCTCGCCGCGCACCTCGGACGCCGTCGACTACGAGCTGGAGGTGGCGGCGCTCGTCGGCCGCGACTGCTCGGACGTCACGGCGGAGGAGGCGGCCCAGGCCATCGCCGGGTACACGATCTTCAATGACTGGTCGGCCCGTGACCTTCAGCGGAGGGAGATGGCGCAGGGCCTGGGCCCGGCCAAGGGGAAGGACTTCGCGTCCAGCTCGGGTCCGTGGCTCGTCACCCCCGACGAGCTCCCCGGGGGCGCCGCCGGGCGACCGGAGGGAGCCATGGTCGCGCGGGTGAACGGCGAGGAGTGGTCGCGGGACGACATGCGCAACGCTCATTGGAGCTTCGCGGAGATGCTCGCGTACGCGTCACGGGACTCCGTGGTGCGGCGCGGGGACCTGATCGGGTCCGGGACCTGCGGGACCGGATGCATCCTCGAACTGGCGGCCGTGCACGGTCCGCAGCGCCACCCCTGGCTGCGTACGGGGGACACGGTCGAGCTCGAGGTGGAGAGGATCGGCGTCCTGCGCAACACGGTCGCGTAAGCCCCACGGTCAAGGAGGGATCCATGCAGATCGAAGGCAAGACGGCGCTCGTCACGGGGGGCGCATCGGGGCTGGGGCGCGCGTCGACGGAGGCGCTCCACGGCGCGGGTGCCAACGTGGTGATCTGCGACCTCCCCTCGTCGCCCGGCGACGAGGTGGCCGCGACGATGGACGGGCGCGCCATCTTCGCTCCCACGGACGTGACCGCGCCCGAGGAGGTTCAGGCGGCCATCGACGCAGCGGTGGAGCGGTTCGGAGGGGTCCACGTCGTCGTCAACTGCGCGGGGGTGGCGTGGGCGCAGCGGACGGTCTCCCGCGGCGGACCCCACGACCTGGAGGCCTTCCGGAAGGTGATCACGGTCAACCTGCTCGGGACGTTCAACGTGATGCGGCTCGCTGCCCATCGGATCAGCGAGCAGGAGCCCGACGGGGAGGAGCGAGGCGTGGTCGTCAACACCGCGTCGATCGCCGCGTTCGACGGCCAGATCGGACAGGTCGCCTACTCCGCGTCGAAGGCCGGTGTGGTCGGCATGACGCTCCCGGCCGCGCGCGACCTCGCCGCCCGGCAGATCCGCGTCGTCACGATCGCGCCGGGGACCTTCGACACCCCGATGCTCGCCGGGCTCCCGGACGAGGCGCGCCAGGCGCTGGCCGACCAGATCCCCCATCCGCACCGGCTCGGACAGCCATCCGAGTTCGGTGCCCTCGTGCGGCACATCGTCGAGAACCCGGCCCTGAACGGAGAGGTGATCAGGCTCGACGGCGCACTGCGGATGCCGCCCCGGTGACCTACGTCGATGTCTGGCGGGTCGATCTGTCCCGGTGGGAGGGGGATGTCCTGACGCAGGTCGAGCGGGAGCGGGCCTTGACCTTCGGCTCCCGGCGCTACCGGCGCCGGTGGATGGCCGCGAGGTCGGCCGTCCGGGTCGTGGTGTCCAGGTACGTGGGCGCCGACCCGCTCCGGCTCCCGATCGTCGTGGGCCCCCACGGGAAGCCGTCGACGTCCGGCATCTGCTTCAACGTGTCTCACAGCGCCGAGCTCGCTCTCGTGGCCGTCGCGCCCGTCAACGTCGGGGTGGACGTGGAGGAGGTCAGGCCGGAGCGCCCCGTCGCCCGGCTGGCCGCCAGGGTGGGCGCCGCGCCGGACTCCTTCTACCGCGACTGGACCCGCAAGGAGGCCTACCTGAAGGCGACCGGCCTCGGTCTGCGGGTCCCGCTGCGTGAGGTGGATGTCTCGGGTGATGAGCCTGCGCCAGGTTGGAGCCTCCTCTCCCTCGACGTGGGAGCCGGCTACGCGGCGGCCGTCTGCGCCGATGCTCCGAGGTTCGAGGTCGCCCTGCGCGACGCGGATCCGAACTAGGCGCGGCCGCCGCGCAGCACGAGGTCGATCGCGAGCCAGATCGTCTTCGAGAACGGATAGAAGGCGAGCGGGACGAGCACGGCCACCGCGACGGACGCGCCCATGAGCGGCCAGACCGGGATCGCCGGGAGGGTGGCCCAGGCCACCGAGACGAGCAACGCGATGAAGACGATCCCGGTGACGCCGTAGTTGATCGCGATCGCTCCCAGGTACCCGCCTTCCTCACGCTCGAGCAGGAGTCCGCACCGGTTGCACGCCTCCTTCATCCGGAACCAGGACAGGAAGAGCTTGCCGTTCCCGCACCTCGGACAACGGCGCAGGGCGCCCCGCACCAGCGCCCGGACACCCTCTCGAGGTGTGTCAACGGACCTCCTCGAAGGCGCGGGCGGCCGGGACCTCCTCGGGTGTGCGCGACGCGGACCTCAGCACGGCCAAGCCGGCGACGAGCAGCGCGAGACCCGCCGCGATGGCGACGGGCGACTCGAGCGATGCGACGAGGTCGGGCCGTCTGACCGCGAGCACGGCGATCGAGTTGTTCACCAGGTGGATGCCCAGGCCCGCGAGCAGCGACCCCGACCACAGCACCGCGAGCGCCAGGACGACCCCGGCCGCGGCGGCCGGCACGGCGTGGAAGAGGGACATGTGGAAGGCCCCGAACAGGAGCGCGCTGCCTATGACCGCCCCGGCGGCCGTCCCGGTGGAGCGCAGGCCCGAGAGCACCACGCCCCGGAAGCAGACCTCCTCGCTGACGGCTGGGGCGACGGCGAGCAGCAGGATGGCGGTCCCGATGCCCAACCCGGCCGTCCCGGCTCCTATCGCCTCCCCCAGCGATCGGTAGTAGTCGGCCGCGCCGGGGAAGACGAGCGAGGCCACGCGGCCCGCCGCCGACGAGAGGGCCCACCCTCCGGCCGCGGTCAAGGCGATGCCTCCGAGCGCGCGTGCCGACGGCCATCTCAGGGCCAGGGTCTGTCGGAGGTCATGGCGGCCGGCGAGGGTCCAGACGAGAGCGGGGACGAGCAGCAACCCGACCTGGGTCACCAGCACACCGGTCACGAACCCCCGTCCGGACGCCAGCAGCGAACCGTAGTACACGAGCACGAACAGGACGACCGCGAACAGGAGCGCGCTGCGTCCGGACGGGATGCTGCGCCCCAGACGCCTGAACGCCACGTCGCGCCACGGCCGCTCGCCCGAGAGGAGCACCTGCTCGCTCTCGAAGACCCGCGCGGTCGCCACGATGGCCGCGATCGCGTACAGGCTGGTGGAGAGGAACACGAGGAAGAGGGTGGATCCCACGAGCTCCTGACGGAACAGGTCGCGCAGGACGAGCGACACGTTCACGAGCGGCACGAAGGCGACCCTCGGCCCGAGCTCCATATCGCTCCAGGCGGCGAACCCGGCCATCATCGCGGCGATCATCACGGGGGTCCCGTAGGTCTGTCCCTCCCGGAACGTGCGGGCGAAGACGGAGACCACCATCAGGACCGCGGCGAGCAGACAGGCGGTGGGGACGAGCAAGGCGAGCACCCAGGCGAAGTCGCAGAGCCGTGGCGACACCGCTATCGCGCCCGCTTCGCTCGGGAGCCCGGCCGTCATCCTCCCGAGCGAGAGCCCCATGGCCCCCAGGTTGACCGCCGCGCTCATGACGGCTACGGCGAGCACCGTCACGTACTTCCCCGCGATGATCTCGACCGGGCGGACCGGGGAGACGAGCAGGGTCTGCATCGTGCCCCGCTCCTTCTCTCCCGCGGTGAGGTCCACGGCCGGGTACGTGGCTCCGATGGTGACCATCATCAGCAGCATCATCGGCAGCATCCGCCCGAGCAGGTCCCCGCCCCGCTGCTCCTGGGTGGAGACGTCCACGTCCGAGACCGCGAGGGGCACCTCGAAGCCCTCCGGGAGCTCGAAGGTGGAGACGCGCTCGGCCAGCATCCGGTCCCCGACCCGGTCCAGCGCATCGGCGACCTCGGCTCCCGCTCGCCTGGACAGCGGCTTCACGTGGCTGGACATCACCCTCACCCGGGCCGACCCCCCGCCCGTGAACCGAGCGTCGGCTTCCGGCTCGGCCAGCACGACGACGTGGGCCGTTCCCGCCTCGATCGCGCTGCGCGCGCTGGCAGCGGGCCGGGGCGGCGCCTCCTCCTCGACCACCCGTACGCGCGGACGCTCGATACGGGAGACCTCGTCCTGCACGGGAGCGGGCACCGGCCCCCAGAGGACCACCGTCGCCGTCTGCGCCTCGACGCGCTCGGCGTTGGACGTGAAGATCGCCCCCATCACGATGAACAGGAGCGGGTAGAGCAGCGCGGGCAGAGCGACCATCGCGAACAGGGTGCGTCGGTCACGCAGCGTCTCGAGGAGCTCCTTGCGCACTATCGAGGTGACGGTCCGCAGCCTCATCGTTCGGCCTCCACGCGGTCGACGAGGCGCAGGAACGCGTCCGCCAGCGCACGGGAGCCCGCCCGAGCGCAGACCTCGTCGATCCGGCCCTGGTCCATGATCCGGCCGTCGTGGAGCAGGATGACGCGGTCGCAGAGCATCTCCGCCTCCGACATGGTGTGGGTCGAGAACAGGACCGCCTTCCCGTCCCCCCTGGCCCGGGCGATCGCGTCGAGGACGAAGCGCCCGGTGATGATGTCCAGCGCCGTGGTGGGCTCGTCCAGGATCAGCACCGGGGGGTCGTGCAGGAAGGCTCGGGCGAGGTTCGCCTTCTGCGTCTGTCCCGACGAGAGGGTGCCGCAGCGCTGGTCGACCACCTCGCGCATGTGCAGCTCGTCGGCCAGCCGCTCCGTCCGCTCCCGGATGCGCGAAGCGTCCATCCCATGGACCTCCCCGAAGTGGCGCAGGATCTCGCGAGGCGTGAGCCGCTGGTAGAGCTTCGTGTCCCCGGACAGGAACCCGATCCGCCGCTTCGCCTCCAGCGGCTCGAGCGCCGGGTCGTGACCGCAGATGGCCGCCCGTCCGTCGGTCGGGGTGAGGATCCCGGCCAGCATCCGCAGGATGGTCGTCTTCCCGGCCCCGTTCGGACCCAGGATGCCTACGACCTCGCCCGGCGCCACCGAGAAGGTGACGCCGGCCGCCGCCGCCTTATCCCCGTACAGCTTGGACAGCCCGTGCGCCTCGATCACGGCGTCAATGTATCCGGGCGTACGCGCCACTCGCGGAGGCGGACGGGAATCGAACCCGCCCGACGGGGGTCGCCCGCCGCACTGGTTTTGAAGACCAGGGGGGGCACCAGCCCCCGAACGCCTCCAGCCTCACTGTAGATGCCCCGTCCCCCGGGAGGGACGGACGATTATCCTGGGCGCGCTTCGGGTATATGCGGTGCCGACCGGACGCCGTCCGACCGGCGTCACGGAGGACCTGGGAGCACAAGGAGTGCGGTGATGTCACCTACTTCGTATGTCCTCAAGCTGTACGTCACGGGGCAGACCGCGCGCGCCCAACGCGCCATAGAGCAGCTGAAGCGGATCTGCGACGAGGAGCTGCAGGGCACCTACCACGTCGAGGTGGTCGACGTCCTCGAACACCCCGACATCGCCGAGGACCAGAACGTGCTGGCCACGCCCACGGTTGTGAAGGAGCTGCCCCCGCCGATGCGCAGGCTGATCGGGGACCTATCGGACACCGAGAAGGTGCTGGTCGGCCTGAACATCCAACCCCTCGCGGTGAGAGGCGGCAGCGAGTGACCCACGTCGAGAAGGTCCCCACGGGGATAGAGGGCCTGGACCTGATCTCGCGCGGCGGGTTCCCGCGGGGCCGTACGACGGTCTTCGCCGGTTCGGCAGGGACCGCCAAGACCGTCATCGCGTGCCAGTTCCTGCATCGCGGCGCGGAACTGGGGGAGCCGGGGGTCTTCGTCACCTTCGAGGAGAGCGCGGCCGATATCGCGCGGAACGTGTCCGCCTTCGGGTGGGATCTCCAGGGTCACGTCGCGTCGGACCGTTGGGCGTTCGTGGATGCCTCGCCCCGGCCCGGCGAGTCGGTGGAGCTGGGTCCTGACTACGACCTGGGCGGACTGATGAGCCGCATCGAGCACGCCGTGAAGAAGGTGGGGGCGAAGCGGGTCGCGATCGACTCGGTGGGCGCCATCTTCAGTCAGCTCACCGACGCGTCCATCATCAGACGGGAGCTGTTCGCGATCATGTGGTCGCTGCGCGAGATGGGTGTGACATCGCTCGTCACCGTCGAACGGGCGGAGGGGTCGGAGGTCGGCCGGTTCGGGGTGGAGGAGTTCGTGGCCGATAACGTGATACTCCTGCGCAACCGTCTGGACTCGGACAACCGGCGGCGCACGGTAGAGATCCTGAAGATGAGGGGGACCGACCATCAGAAGGGCGAGTACCCCTTCACCGTCACCTCCCAGGGGGTGCAGGTGATCCCGCTATCGGCGATGCAGCTCACGCAGGGCGCCGCGAACGAGCGGATCTCGACCGGGGTCTCAGGCCTGGACGCGATGTCCGGCGGCGGGTTCTTCCGGGACGCGATGGTCCTCGCCGCCGGCCCCACCGGGACCGGCAAGACGCTCCTCGTCTCGAGCTTCCTGAACGCCGCCGGACCGCAGGAGCGGTGCCTCCTGTTCGCCTACGAGGAGAGCCGGGACCAGATGTTCCGCAACGCCCTGTCCTCGGGGATCGACCTCGAGCCGCTCGAACGGGAGGGACGCCTCAAGATCGTCGCCATGTACCCGGAGGTGGCCGTCCTGGAGGACCACTTGCTCCGGATCAAGAGCGAGATCGAGACGTTCCAGCCCGACCGGGTCGCCATCGACAGCCTGAGCGCGCTGGAGAGGATCGGCTCCCCGAAGGCGTTCCGCGAGTTCACGGTCGCGCTCTCGTCCTACCTGCGAGCCCACGGCGTCGCCGCCCTGCTGACGACCACGACGCCGATGCTCGGTACGTCCGCCACGGAGCACGAGGTGTCGACCGTGGCGGACGCGATCATCCTCCTGCGCTACGTGGAGGTCCAGGGCCGGATGAGGCGGGCCCTGGGGATCCTGAAGATGCGGGGCTCCCATAACGATCCGGACCTGCGCGAGTACCGGATCTCCGGCGAGGGGATGACCATCCTGGATCCGTTCCGGTCCGTCCGCGGGATCCTGGGCGGGACGACGTTCTATCCGGAGGGGGCCGGGCTGGACGGCTCGAGCGAGGTGGCCACGTCCGGGATGATCCGGTTCACCGAGGGGGCCTGAGCGCTCAGGACCCCGCGGCCGCCGCCGGCGTGCTGAGGAAGGTCGAGGCCGATAGGTAGGCGCGGTCCATCAGGACCGCAGACGCGCTGAAGTCGTTGTGACGCAGCGCCCTCGGCGGCTGGACCCCCGGGAGCGTGACGACCTCGACGCCGTCCGGCGCGTTGGCGTGCTCGACCATGAACCGGTACGACCGCGCGATCGAGAAGGCTCTGACGAGTACGTCGAGCGGGCGGCGCGGCATCGGGGCAGGGCGCTCGAAGTTCCCGACGTGCAGGACGTAGATGCGCCGGGCCCCCAGCTCGACCGCCTTCGAGATGGGCACGTTGTCGATGACCCCGCCGTCGATGAAGTGGTCCCCCTCGGTCTCCACGGGCGGGAAGACGGCCGGGAGGGCGCTCGACGCGAGCAGGGGCTCGGCGAGCGGTCCGGAGGAGAACCACCGGCTGCGGCCGGAAGTCATCGACGTCGCGACCACGTGCAGCGGAACCCGACAGCCCTCGAAGGTGGCTTCCGGGAAGGACGCGTCGATAGCGGCTCGGAGGCCGGTATTGGGGTAGAGGGCCGTTCCCTTGCGCAGCAGCAGCCAGGGCCCGCTCATGCGTCCGGACGGGAACACGTCACCGCTCTCCAGCCGGCGCCACATGGCCTCCAGCTTCGTGACGCCGTCGAGCGTGGGATCGTGCGCGACGGCCGCTCCGTTGAGGGCGCCGACCGAGCAGCCGACGACCAGGTCGGGGGCGATCCCGCGCTCGAAGAGGGCGCGCAGCATCCCCACCTGGATGCACCCGAGGTTGCCCCCGCCGCCCAGGACGAAGGCCGTCCGGGGGTGTCGTCTACCGGCGAACAGGTCCCTCACCGACATCGTTTCCTCCCGTGTCCCGTGGTGAAGGTGTCGGCTCCCGCGGTCCCGGTTCAAGGGCGTGCGAGGCGGGGTCGAGGTCGGGACGAGAAACAGCGGGAAGCGGGTACCATGCGCGCTCCATGGATCCCGGTCGGCCCGAGGGCCTCTCGGGAGCCTCCCTTGGCGGCAGCTATGCCTCGCGTGGGTTCCGCTTCCCGCTGTCTAGGGGAAGGTTCCAACCCGAACGTAGTCCTGCCGGGGACCGGAGTCAAGGGCCGCTCCCGGTGGGCTCTCGGAAGAGCGCCCCCGGGTCGACGGAAGCGGACGCCACAGCGGTCACGCGTCGCGGGGCGGCTCCGAGGAGGCGTACCCGGGTCGGTACCGAGACCTCCACGTCCGCCCGGGAGCCCCGGAGGGGGCACTCGCACAGTTCGAGTTCCGCGCCGTTCGCTTCGGCCATCCTACGGGCGGCGGTCGGCGGGTCCGACCCGCCGCCCAGGAACGGCCACTGCTCGACCGCGGCGGTCAGGGCGGCTGCGTCGGCGGCGGTCTGGGCCCGGGACCGGGCCAGCAGGACGTTCGCGGCGTCCGCGAAGGCCAGGCAGAGCAGGGCGACGAGCGCGAGCGTGGCCATCATGAGGGACGTGACGGCGCCTCGATCGTTCATGGGGGAGGTGTGGGGGACGGCGTCGCCGCGGTGCGCTCTGAGCGCATCGTCGCGGTCGCGCTCAGCGGGAGGGAGCGCGACGCCATCCGAGACACGATCGGGAGCCGCAGGGAGACGTGGTACCGAACCTCGACCGTGACATCGGTCGATCTCGTGCGCGATGCCTGAGCCGGGCGTATGTGGATGTGCAGCTTCTCCGGCTCGAGCGGCGCGGCCGCCCTGTGCACGGCCTCCCGGGTGGCCTGGTCGTCGGCGGTGATCGCGGCGGTGCGGGCGCCCACTCGGGCGCACCACTGCACGGCCAGCGCGTCGCGGACCACGAGGCCGACCTGCACGATCACCAGGAGCGCGAGGAGCACGACGGGGAGGGTCAGGGCCGCCTCGACGGTCGCCTGACCCTCCGTCCGTCGTTGTGGCGTCAGGACCCCTGGCTCGGCTCGGGATCGACGGAACCCAGCAGCTTGCCGAATATCGCGTCGAAGAACTCGTCGAGCCTTCCAGACTGCTTGGCCCAGATCAGGAAGGCCGCGGCGATGGCAGCCACCACCAGCAGCACGAGCGCGTACTCGGCCACGGTCTGGCCCTCTTCGCGCTTCAGTCTCGATGCGCGCGAACGGGCCCACAGGGACAGCGAGCAGAACAGGTGCGCGAGCGACGTCATGTCTCCTCCTCTTCGTCACGGCTGCAAACGGTCGAGCCCGCCCAACACGAGGGGGACGAGGCAGGCGAGCACGAAGGCGGGAAGGATGAGCAGGCCCAGGGGAAGCAGGACCTTCACCGATGCTGCACGCACATCAGAGATGACCGCGGCCGCGTGGTCGCGGCGAAGGTCGTCGCCGAGCGCGCGCAGCGTCGGGGCGAGCGGGACCCCCAGTCTGTCCGCGGACGCGAACGCGTCCACGAACCTGGTCATCTGGGGATCTCCGACCTCTTCGGACGCGCGTCGCAGCGCGTCGGACCGTGATGCCCCCGCCCGGGTCTCGGCGACCGCTCGTCTGAGCGCTTCGCCGACCGTGCCGGGCGCGATCGGGGCCACGAGCTCCAGGGCGCGGACGGGCGCGACCCCGGACCCCAGGACGAGCGCGCAGACGTCCGCCGTGTGCGCCACCTCGACCGGGACCGTGGACCTCTTGCGCCCGCCGACGATAGCCGCGAGAGCCCGGAGGATCGGGAGCCGGGACATGCGACCGGGCTCCCTGAGCGGACCGCGGACCAGCTTCGATATCCAGACCCCGCCCAGCGCCTGGAGACAGAGCCCGGCGATCAGCGCCACGAGCCCCGGCCCCCGCAGGCCGTCGCGGACGGAGGCCGGGTCGAGGAGCGCCATCAACGCGAGGAAGCTGGGAGAGAGGAGGAGCATGGCGCGAGCGGACATCCGGGCCTGCGCGGTCAGCGAGCTCGCCTCGCGCTCAGCGGCCGCGCGCTCGCGCATGCGCTCCTCCGCTGCCAGGAGCGCCGGGGATGGGTCGCCCCCGGCCTGGGCCTGTACGGCCAGCACCAGCATGGCCGCAGCGAGGTCGGCGTCGGGGCTGGCGACCGCGGCCTCCCGGAGGACGCGTGCGACCGGTCGCCCCGACACCAGCTGGGGGCCGAGGGTGGCCAGGGGGGACCCGTCCACAGCGGCCGCTCGGGAGATGGCCTGCCCCAGGGACAGTCCACCGCGCACGCCCTCGCGGACCGACCTCATCGCGTCGGAGATGTCCTGCGGTGAGTGGCGCCGCGCTCGCCTCATGCGGGGGTCCTCCGGGTCCGAGGCGGCGCGGTGACCCGGCGGACGACGGGCCCCCGCGTCCCCGCTCGCACCTCCACGATCTCGGAGACACGGCGATGTCCGGCCTCCCGGCTCACATGCACGATCAGGTCGATAGCGGATCCGACCTGACGCCGCGCGGCGGTCACGCTCAGCCCGGGCGCGGCGAGCAGGGCGAGCGTCTCGAGACGCATCAACGCTTCAGCGGGCGCGTCGGCGTGGACGGTGGCCATCGAGCCCGCGTGGCCGGAGGTCAGGGCCTGGAGCATGTCCAGCGCCTCCGGCCCGCGCACCTCCCCGACCACGATCCTGTCCGGGCGCATGCGCATCGCGCACCGGACGAGGTCGCGCATCGTCACCTCACCCCGTCCCTCCACGTTCGCCGGCCGGGTCTCGAGGGCGACCACGTGCCGTCGTCCGAGACGGAGCTCGGCGGCGTCCTCGATCGTGATCACCCTCTCGCCGGACGGGATCATGCGAGCCAGCACGCCGAGGAGGGTGGTCTTTCCGGTCCCGGTCCCGCCGCAGACGAGGACGTTGCGACGGTCGCGCACGGCGGCTCGAAGGACGCTGCGCTGCCCCTCGTCGAGGGTCCCCATGCGGTGGAGCTCTTCGAGCGTCCACAGCTGGGGCGAGAACTTCCGGATGGTGACGACCGGGCCTCGGACGGTGACCGGCGGGACCGCGGCGTGGAACCTCGAACCGTCCTCCAGGCGCGCGTCCACCCAGGGCGACGAGGCGTCGACCCGCAAGCCGAGCGGGGAGACGACGCGCTCTATCAGGTGGAGTATCTCGTCGTCGGAGCCCAGCCTCGCGGGAGCCGGGACGATGCGGCCCCGCTTCTCGACGTACACCTCGGAGGGTGCGTTGATCATGATCTCGGTCACGTCGGGGTCTCGCAGGAGGGGACCGATGGGCCCGAACCCGCGTAGCTCGTCGACGATCGCCTGGACGGTCGCCGCCACCCGACCCGCCTCCCACGCGAGGCCTCGCTCACGCAGGACGGCGCGGAGCGCGTCGGTCACCGCTGGACCGGACGGCGCGGTCCCGGACGCCGCCAGGCGGGTGGACACCTCGCGGGCCAGGTCGTCGCGGTCCGGGACGGGTCGGACCAGCCCCTCCCGCCGGAACAACTACAACCCCGCCTTCCGCCGAACGATCCGCACCCAGGCTGGGTCCGGGGCGGGACGTGTGATCAGACGACGCAACCGGTCCAGGATCTCGGACACGGCACCCTCCCGACGGTCGGGGGGAAGGCCCTCGGGGAAGGGAGCCGCATCCTAGGACACGCCACCGACAGCTCCGGTCGTCCAACATGGGTGCGATGAGAGCGGTCACGCAGCGCGCGTAGGGCTCGAGGCAGGTCCGAACTGGACATGGTGGCGAGCACGCCGGGCCCACGCTGCGTGCCGGACCCCCCTGCTGTACGGCCGCGGAACCTCAGCGATGCGCGGAGAGAGAATCTAAGCGATATACACTCATATTCGCTTGACAGAGACCAACAGATACGGCATATTGGATCGCGTAGGGAACGACGAAGGAGGTGGAGGTGAGGATCATGCTCCGGCGTTTCGGACCGTTCGACGCCCTGGACCGTGACTTTCAGGACGTCCGCCGCCTGTTCGGTGAGTTCGGGAGCGCGCTGCTCGACACCCCGACCCGTGCGTGGGTGCCGCCGCTAGACCTGTTCACCCGTGACAACCAGATCGTCGTCCGCCTGGAGCTCCCGGGCGTGGACGCCGAGAACGATGTCGACATCGAGTTCACGGACGGCGTCCTGACCATCTCCGGGGAGCGCCGCCACGAGGCGGCCGACCAGGGCGACGGCGAGAACGGGAACGGCAACGGCTGGATCCGTCGGGAGATCTCGGTCGGTCGCTTCACCCGGTCGGTGTCGCTGCCCCAGCACATCGACGCGTCGCAGATCAGGGCGACCTACGACGCAGGGATCCTGACCGTGACCGTGCCGATGCCCGAGAAGCCGACCAGCAAGGTCAAGGTCGAGGTGGGCGGCTCGACCCACAAGGAACTGGAGAGCTGACGTTCACGAGCACCACCTGGGACCGGGGGCCCGCCGCCCCCGGTCCTCTCGCGTTCCCTAGGCTTGGTCGATGAGCGGACGCGAGCGCGAGCCGGACACACCCGCCTGGCAGCTCGCTCTGGAGCGCAGCGTCCGGGTCGGGATCTGCTCCTGGACCGACAGGTCGATGCTCACGCCCGGCGTCTACTACCCGCCTGGCGTGAACACCGCCGAGGGGCGCCTGCGGTACGTGGTCGAGGACTTCCCCGTGCTCGAGGTCGACTCCACCTACTACGCGCTCCCCGCCGAACGCAACGCGGTCGCCTGGGCGGAGCGGACCCCGCAGCCCTTCGCCTTCAACGTGAAAGCCTTCTCCCTCCTCACCCACCACCCGACGCGGCCCACCGGGCTCCCGAAGGCGCTGCGAGAGGCGCTGGACCTCACCGACGAGAAGAAGAACCTCTACATCGGGTCGGTCCCCGACGAGGTGGTCGACGAGGTTTGGTCGCGGTTCGCGAGCGCGCTCGAGCCGCTGCGCGAGGCGGACAAGCTGACCTCGGTGCTCTTCCAGTTCCCGGAATGGTTCGTCCCGTCGAAGGACAACCGGGCCTACATCGTGCAGTGCCGGGACCGGATGACGGACCTGCTTCCCGGTGTGTGGACCGCGGTCGAGTTCCGCAACGGGCGCTGGATGGACACCCCGGAGCAGCAGGAGAGGACGCTCGGCTTCCTCGAGCGCGAGGGGCTCCCTTACGTTTGCGTGGACATGCCGCAGGGGTTCCGCTCGTCCATCCCCCCGGTGGTGGCGGCGACGGCGGACCTGGCGATGGTCAGGTTCCACGGCCGCAGGTCCGCGACGTGGGAGAAGAAGGGGATCAGCGCTCGGGAGCGGTTCCGGTACGACTACTCCGCCGACGAGCTGGCCGAGTGGGTGCCCGGCGTGACCCAGCTGCGCGAGAGCGCCCGGGAGGTCCACGTGATGATGAACAACTGCTACCGCGACTACGCCGTTCGGTCGGGGAAGAAGATGACCCAGCTCACCCTGGAAGCGACGGGCTCTGCGTGAAGGACCTGATCAGATAGACGAGCTCCCCCGGCGTCATCACCTGGACGTCGTGCAGTGACTCGAGCCATTCGATCCGCACCCACGGGTGCCTCTGCCCCAGCCTGCGGGCGCACTCCTGCTTCGCGGCGACCACCGCCGCGGTCTTCTCGTCGTTCACGTAGCCCTGCGCGAGCACGCACATGACGGGGCAGCGCACCCGGTCGTACGCGGCCACCACGCGCGCCTCCCACATCTGCCGGACGATCGCCATGTGGTCCTCGACCGACGTGCGCCGGCGCATGATGCCGTCCTCGCCCACCACGAAGGAACGCTCCACGACGGGCGCGAGCAGGTTCCAAGGCAGCATCGACTGCTCGCTGCGTATCCGCGCCGTCAGTAGCTCGGGTGGCCCTTCGAGGTGGGGGGGCCGGAAGATCTGCTCGGTCAGCTCCCAGGTCAGGCCGAGGTCCTGGAGGTCTATCACCCCGCCGTCCACGCAGACGATCCCCGGACACCCCTCGCGCGAGATGGCGTGTCCGAGCGCGACCGAGGCTCCCCACGAGTGACCCACTACATAGGGGTGCTGCAGTCCGAACGCGTCGACCACGGCATCGAGGTCGTCCACGAGCGCCTCGACCGAGTAGTCACCGTCCGGGGGGTCGGTCGACCGTCCGTGGCCCCTCTGGTCGTAGGCGACGACGCGATGCTGGTTCGCGAGCAGCGGAGCGACGGCGTCCCACGTGCGCAGGTTGGAGCCCAGACCGTGGACCAGGACCACCGGGTGCCCCTCCCCTCCGTGGTCGGCTACCGCCAGTTCGATCCCCGACCCCGTGCGAACGACGTCCTCGCGCATGGGGCCGACGCTATCACCGCCGAGCCGCGCTATCGGGTCCCGGTCCTCCAGAGGCGGAGGTACGGCCAGGCCTCCAGGTCCAGCCCGATCCCTCGGCGGGCGAGGACGAGATCCGGCGGCTGCCACAGGGGGACGTACGGGGCTTCCGCCGCGGCCAGTGCCTGGAGCTCGCGCAGGTGCTGGCTGCGCGCCCCGGGATCGGTGGCCCGGCGCACGGCCGCGATGAGCTCGTCCGCCCGCGCGCTCGCGTACCCGGTGCCGAGGCCGGCCGCCGCCGCCGAGCCGAGGAACGGGGCCAGGTGGTCGAGCGGGTCCAGGACGTCGGGGAACCACCCGAGCAGCCATGCCTGGTACTCGCCGGCGGAGAACGAGCTCCTGAAATCGCTCCAGCCCGCCTCCCGGACCGAGACCGCGAACCGCCCGGTCGCCTCCAGCTGGCGGCCGAGCTCCTCGGCCGCGCGCTGCTCGTCCGGGCCGTAGTGGTCCGGGGTGTACCAGAGCGTGAAGGCTACCCTCTCTCCATCCGGCACCCCCGCCTCCCGCAGGAGGGCGGTGGGGTCGCCGTCCGCGGCGGCCCCGGCGTGCTCACGGAACCGAGGCGGCAGGAGGCTCGTCAGCGGCGTGCCGCCCTGGGTCCGGGCCAGGGCCGCCCGGTCCACCGCGGAGGCGACCGCACGTCGGACCGCTACCGCGTCGAACGGGGGGCGGGTGGAGTTGAAGGCGAGGAAGCGCACGGACGACGGCGGGGCCTCGTGGACGACGAGGGCCGTGTCCTCGGCGTCGAGGCGTCGCACGTCGGCCGGGGCCAGGCTGCGCAGGACGACGTCCACCTCCCCCCCGCGTACCGCCGTGGCCAGGTCCCGGGCGGTCCGGAAAGGGCGCACGACGACCCGCTCGTGGGGCGGCTCGTGGCGCCACCATCCAGGCCAGGGGACGAGCTCGAGGGAGCCGTCCGGACGGTAGCCCTCGCTGGTGTACGGACCGCTCCCCACCACCACATCGGCGCCGGCCCGGCTGCCGGGCGGGTACGAGCGCGGGGAGACGACGGAGGCCGCGGGGTGGGCCAGTCGAGCGGGGAGTGACGAGTCCGGCGCGGCCAGTTGGACGACGACGGTCCGGGTGTCCGGGGCCTCGACGGACCGTATCCCCCAGGTCGGCTCCTCGGCGTCCTGGAAGAGCAGGAACGAGGGCGCCGCGTCCAGCGTCCGGACCCTCTCGAGCGACCAACGGACCGTCTCCGCGTCCAGGGGGGCGTTGTCGTGCATCCGTTGCCCTGAGCGGAGCGTGAAGGTGTAGGACATGCCGTCGGGGGAGACCGTCCAGGACTCGGCCACGCCGGCCCCCGGTTGCACGGCGTCGTCGAGGGAGACGAGCGTCTGGTGGGTGTTCGGCAGCAGCGCGTAGGCGCACAGGTAGTCGTAGCAACCGGCCGGGTCGAGACCGGAACGGCGCTCGGTCGTTCCCACGACGAGGGGCCGAGGTTCGGGTTCGGACGCGTCGGAGCACCCGCTCACCAGGACCAGCATCACGAGCGCCAGGCGCACGACCAAAGGCGGACCTCCTCGGCGTCATCGTAGGCGGGCCGACCGCGCGCGCGGGCTCACCCTGGGCCCGCCGTCCCCCGGATGGGGGGCCCGGGAGGACCTCGGATGCGCTAGCCCCCCGCCCTCCTGGCCGGCCGATACAGTTGAGGAGGGATGCTGCTCATCCGACACATGGAGCGGGATGGCAGCCAGGGAGCAACGCGGCACCGACGAGAGCAAGCGCCTGCGAGAACTGGTCGCGAGGGGCTTGATCTCCTCCGACCAGGCCCGAGAGGTCGTCGAGCACCGAAGGGTGAGCGGCGGACGATCCGTCCCCCGCCTTCTGGTCGAGCTGGGGTTCGTCGCGCCCGAGGAGACCGGCGAGGTCCAAGCCGCCTGGCACGGCATCCCCTACGTCGACCTCGGGGACCGGGTGCCCGATCCTGCCGCTGCCGTGATCCTGCCGGAGACCGTCCTGCGTCGGTACGGCGCCGTCCCCCTCGCGTTCACGGACGACGGGCGCCTGACGATCGCGATCTCCGACCCGACGAACGTGATCGCCATCGACGATCTGCGGACGCTGGCCGGACGCGAGCTCGACATCGTCGTCTCCTCGCGCTCCTCGATCGCGGACATGCTCGACCGGATCCGGAGCCTGGACCGGTCGGCGGAGATGCTCCTGCAGGAGGCCGTCCCCGTCGAGGAGGTCGACGAGGTGGCGATCGGCGACTCCGACACGGACGCGGCCCCGATCGTGAAGGCGATCAACCACATCATCGCCCAGGCCGTCATCCAGCGGGCCTCCGACATCCACATCGAGCCGCAAGAGGCGGAGGTGCGCATCCGCTACCGCATCGACGGGGTGCTGCACGACATGATGAGGACCCCGAAGTCGCTGCAGGCCGGGTTGATCTCGCGCCTCAAGATCATGTCGAACCTGGACATCGCCGAGCGCCGGGTGCCGCAGGACGGACGGATCTCGGTCACCGCGGAGGGAAAGCGGATCGACCTCCGCGTGGCCACCGTCCCCTCCGTCTGGGGCGAAGAGGTCATCATGCGCCTGCTGGACAGCTCCAACACCGTCCTGGAGCTGGAGGACCTCGGCTTCCTCCCCTACGCCCTCGAGCGCTTCCAGAGGTCGTTCACGAAGCCCTACGGCGCGATCCTCGTCACCGGCCCGACGGGGTCGGGCAAGTCGACGACCCTGTACGCCACTCTGAACGTGATCAACGAGACGACCAAGAAGATCATCACGGTCGAGGACCCGGTGGAGTACCGGCTCCCCGGGCTCACCCAGATACAGGTCAACCCGAAGGGCGGGCTCACGTTCGCGCGCGCCCTCAGGTCGATCCTGCGATCCGACCCCGACGTGGTGATGGTCGGCGAGATCCGCGACCGGGAGACCGCCGGGATCGCCATCGAGGCGGCTCTCACCGGACACCTCGTGCTCTCGACCCTGCACACCAACGACGCTCCGTCCGCGGTGACCAGGCTCGTCGAGATGGGGGTCGAGCCGTTCCTCGTCGGCTCGGCGCTCGACTGCGTCCTGGCCCAGCGGCTGGCCCGACGGTTGTGCATGCGGTGCCGGGAGCCGTACCAGCCCACGGAGGAGGTCCTGACGGCGAACGACATCCCCTGGGACGGCGACCCGCCCACCCTCTACAAGCCGGCCGGCTGTCCGCACTGCTCGAAGACGGGGTACCGCGGGCGCGTCGCCCTGGTCGAGGTCATGCCGGTGACCGAGGAGATAGAGCGCATGATCTGCGAGCGGCGGACCACGGAGGACATAAAGACGGTCGCCCTCGACCAGGGGATGCACACGCTGCGCGACGACGGGATCGAGAAGATCGTGGCCGGCCTCACCAGCGTGGAGGAGGTCTTCCGGGTGGTGGACGGGGGCTCCCGCAAGTCGCAGCGGCAGCGCGCGAGGGGTCAGCTGCGCGTGGCCTCATCCAGGCAGGAGGCTCAGGGGGGCTCGGCCCAATAGCGACAGCCGGGCTCGGAAGCCCGGCTGCGGCGGTTCGCGGAGGGCGTCAGTTCGCCTGACGTTGCAGCATCCGCTCGTGGCGACCCTGGTGGATCGCGGGGAACTCCTCGCTGATCGACGTCCCCAGCACCCCCTCGCGCATGGCGACGAGAACGGCTTCCGTGCGGCTGGAGACCCCCAGCTTGGCCAGGATCTTCGAGATGTGCGTCTTGACGGTCTCCACCCCGATGTCCAACCGGCGCGCGATCTGCTTGTTCGGGAGCCCGAGCGCCAGGAGGCGGACGATCTCCTGCTGACGGTCGGTCAGGACCGGTCCGGCGTGCCGCTCGCCTCGGGCGAACGCCGACAGGCTCTCGACGATCACGGACGCGATCGTCGGGTGCAGGAGCACCTCGCCGGCTGCGACCCGGCGGACCGTGTCCGCGAACTCGTCCACGGACACCGACTTCAGCGTGAACCCGTCGGCCCCCGCGGCCATGGACCTCTCCACCTGCGTCGGCGACACCCTGTCCCCCACGAGGAGGACCCGCTTGCACCTCATCGGTCCCTTCAGCTCGGCGATGATGGAGGCGCCCTGCTCACCCACGAGCTCGGCATCGAGCACGCCGACGTCCACCTGCAGGTCGACCGAGAGGCGCGCCGCCTCCTCGGCTGACTCGGTGTGCGCGACCACCTCGATGTCCTGCATCGCGTTCATCGTCTGGGCCAGCGCCTGGCGGAGCAGGCGGGCTGGGTGGACGACGATGACCCTGAGCACTTCAGTCACTTTGGCACCTCCCTAGATCCCGTTCCCCGCTACATCGGCACGAGCATGGTGAACCTTTAGCCCATTCGGGCTAGGGCAGATGGCCCGGTTGGGGGAGCCCCTGACGTAGGAGGGCCCCCGGCCGCGGAGCGGCCGGGGGCCCGGAGTCCGGATGCGGCGCGGTCAGCCGACCAGACGGCGGCGGACGTAGCCGGCCAGCCCCAGGATCGTCAGCCCGAGCCCGGCCGTCGCGGCCGCGAACGGGCCGGTCTTCGGCAGGGCGACGGCTGGGAACCCGGGGTTGTTGCTGACCTTCCCCGGCGTCACCTGGGCGAACGCGCCCGAGCTCGCCAGCTGCACCCGGACGGGCGGCAGCGGGCTGTTGAAGAGGCTGATCGACAGGACGCTCGACGTGGCCTGCGCCGAGTGGGCGCCCTGGGTGGTCGCCACCTGACCCGTCTGGATGGTGATCGCGAGCGCGTCGCCGATCGGCGCCGGCAGCCCGCTGAGCAGGGTCAGGTTCTGCGACGGGCACGCCACCCGCTGGGTGATGTAGTCGGAAGGCTCGACCGTCAGCAGGTTCAGAACCTTCACGTCCACGAAGGCGCAGTCACCCGTGGCGGAGGCTGTCCCGCCGAGCACGCTCGCCTCGGAACGCGCCTGGGAGACACGGATCTCCGCGACCCCGCCGAGGACGTCGATCACCACGTCGCCGCTGACCGACTTCGCGCTGACCCCGGTGTCCGAGGTCGAGATGAGCTCCTCGCCCGGCGCGACCCGGACCGCGACGAGCGGGGCGGCGTCCAGCTGGGCCTGCAGGGTGGAGACGATGTCCCTCACCGGAGCGGGAGCCAGGCCCTCCACGGTGTCGAGCACCTGGTTGACGGCCGGGACGCTCTTCACAAGCGTCTGCGTCGCCGTGACGTCCACGGCCACCTCTCCGAAGGTCTGGCGCAGCGCCGGGTAGGCCGTTGACCCTCCGGCTTCCCGGACGAGGTCGCAGGAGGCGAGCCCGATGCCCCCCGTCAGGACAGGGGCCAGCGGGGCCGGGAGCGGCAGGGCCGTCTTCTGGTCCGAGATGTTCTGCGTCCCGGTGCGCCCGTCGCACGAGGCCTCGGCCTTGGCGAGGTTCGGGATGACGATACCGGTCGAACGGGCCAGGCCCTGCGGGTTCGCGGCCGGGGTCGACCCGCCCGTCGTGAACCCGGCGAGCCGGTTCCCGAGGAAGTCAGCGGCCGGCTTCAGCATCCCCGTGCCGACCGAGGTCCCCTCCTGGATCGGGACCGGGAAGCCCGAGTTGGAGCTCTGCAGCTCGCGCGTCGTGATCTTCTGCTGGAAGAGCGACTCCTCCAGCACCTTGCTGTCCGGGCTCGCGTCGATCCCCCGCGATCCGAGCTTCGCCCGGTCGAGGCAGTGATCGGTGCCGTCGATCCCCACCGTCCCGCTCGTGCAGGGAACCAGCATGTCCGACGGGATGACCGGGACCAGGACGTCCCTCTTCTCCCGCCCGTAGGCGACGTAACCCGCCCCGTCCCCCATGGTCACGTCGGCCAGCCCCTCGACGGCGATGTAGAGGGCGCGACCGTGCGTGGCGCCGACGCCCCGTTCCGACGTCAGCTGCTCGATCGTGCTCCCGGTCGCCTGCAGCCGGGCCGCGGCCGGCGAGGCCAGGGCCCCGAAAGCCAGGACCATCCCCAGCGCAGCCGCCATCGACCTCTTCTTGTATCCCCAGCGCCTCATCGCGTCCTCCGTTCCATCCCCCGGCCCCCCCGGGCCGGCGGGTGCTAGTCCGAACAAACTAGTCCACCTGCTCCAACGACGTCCAAGGGTGACGGGTTACGGCCGTCACACTCCCGGCTTCACATCACAGGTAACGCCGGTCACCGTGGTCCCCACCGCGCCGGTTCCGACGTCGGTGGGCTCGAACGAGCCGTCTTGTCCGGTGATGTCCTGCACGTCCACGTTGAGGTGGACGTGCGATGGGTCTGCAACCAGCACCTGGCCCTCCTCGTGGGGGGCGTGCTCGGCTGAGCACCCGCTGACCGCGACGTACGGGGACGGGTGCTCACCTGTGTAGGTGTCGCCGCCGGCCCGCCCGGTGCCCGAGACCGAGACCAGCTGACCGTGGCTGTCGCCGAAGACCGAGATCGCCACCGGCGCCCTGGCCGAACCCCGACCGGCCAGGGCCACCAGATAGGCCGAGGACGCGGCATCCTCGCCCGCGTCACCGCCGAGCGCCGAGATGGAGACGGTGCACTCGTTCTCCAGGTCGGAGTGGGGGCCGCCGGCGGTCCCCGTGCCGCTGGCGCACACGATCGATCGGTCTGCCTTGCCGTTCCCGCTCACGGCGGCCATCGGGAGGGTCCCAGACGCCCGGGCGTCGCCCTGGGCGGAGACCGCCACCGTGCCGTCCGCGTCGTCCCCCGCGGCGTGGCAGGCGACGGCGTCGTCGAAACCGGTGCTCACCAGGGGGATCCGCACGCAGTCCGCGTGGGCCGAGCCCATCCATGCGCAGACACCGGCGGCGACGGCGAGCGCGGCCGACGCGGCGAGGGTCCGGGGGTCCTTCACAGCGATCCTCCTCGAAACTCGGTGAGACGTGTTTCGTCGCCTCGTCCTCGCGTCCTGCCGCCACCCCCTGTCGCAGCCGGGAGATGTCCGGGTTGAGGGGGTTCGGGCGCTACGGACGTGCGGTGGCGGCGTCAGCCGGCGCTGAACCGGCGCGTGGCCGTGCCTTCCCGAAGCCACGGCTCCCCGCGGTCCAGGACGCGGATCCGGGCCGGGGAGGCCAGCCAGGCATCGGCGTCCGCCGACGTCCTCCACTCGCTGAGCACCACGAAGGAGGGCTGGTCGTCCCAGGCCTCGGCCGCATCCGCCCAAAGGACCCCAGGAGCGGCTCGGGCCGACGAGACCATCTCGGACAGCAGGGCCCGGTACGCCTCGGCGTGCCGGGGGTGGACGGCGTGGCGCTCGTGGATCAGGACGCTGGTCGCCACTAGCGCAGGGGCGGACGATCCCCGACGCGAACCCGGACCGTCGTCCGGGTGAAGCCGTCGCCGTCCGCACGCAGGAGCTCCACCGGTACCTCCTCGCCCACGCGCCGCACGGCGATGAGGGAGACCAGGTCGGTCATGCTGTCGACCTGCTCGCCGCCGAAGCGCACGATGATGTCGCCGGGCGCGATCCCGGCCTCGTCGGCCGGTCCGCCCGGGAGGACCTCGGTGACCCGTGCGCCGGCGCTGCCGCCGAAACGGCGCGCGGTCTCAGCGTCGATCGTGGCGCCCGTCACCCCGATGTAGGGGTGGGTGGCCCGGCCCGTGGCGATCAGATCGTCCGCCACCCGCCGAGCGATATCGATCGGGATGGCGAACCCGATCCCTTCCGCACCGACGTCGGGGTCGACGGCGATCATGCTGTTGATCCCGATCAGCGCCCCCTGGCCGTTCAGGAGCGCCCCGCCCGAGTTCCCGCGTGTGATCGAGGCGTCCGTCTGGATCAGGTCGACGAGCTGGGCCCCGCTGGGCGACCGGGAGGTCCGCCCGAGGGCGGACACGATCCCGGACGTCACCGAGTGGCTCAGGCCCAGCGGGGAGCCGATGGCTACGGTGAGCTCTCCGACCCGCAGGTCCTTCGAGGAGCCGAGGGGCACGGCGGGCATCTCCGGACGTTCTACCTTCACCACCGCGATGTCCGTGTCGAGGTCGGACCCGATCAGGCGCCCCTCCAGCTGCTCGCCTGAGGCCAGGACCACCTCAACCGCTGTCGCCCCCTCCACCACGTGGGCGTTCGTGATGATGTGGCCGTCCGACCGGATGATCACCCCCGACCCGGCCCCCCTCGCCTCCTGGGGGCCGAAGACGCCGGTGCGGGTCGTCGTCGTGTTGATGTGCACCACGGAGGGCTTCGCGCCCTCCGCGATGGCGACGACCCGGTCTCCCGCCGTCCCATCGCCGCGCAGCGCGGGCGCCCTCTGCTCGATCACCGTCGGCCGCGAGCCCGCGACCGAGAGCAGCCCGGCGACCAGCAGCCCGGACACGATCGCTCCCACGAGTCCGCCCACCAGCGCCGGCCGCTTCCAGGCCGCGTCCTCCGTGGGGGCCGGTCGGGACCCCTCGTCGGGGACCCACTGAGCCGTCTGCGGGTCCCAGACACGCCGGATGGGGCGCTCGTCCCGTCCCTCCCACCACGCGGGGGCGGGAGGGGGCGACTCGGCTGCAGCTGGTGGGTGCTCCCAGGGGAGCCGCCCACGCGGGCGCGCCTCCTCGTCCGGACCCGGGCTCTCGCCGCCGAGCGAGGGGTCCGTCCCCTCGGAGGGGATGGCGTCCACGTCGGACGGTCCGGGTTCCTCGTTGCTCTCCGGCTCGGGCTCCCAGGGGTGAGACATCGTTCCTCCAGCGTGGACCAGACGAGGGCTGGTGTCGACAGCACGACGAGCCGGAGCCGTCGCCGACGTTCCGGCGGGTAGGCTACCCCGACGTTCGGCGGCACATCCAGGAGCACGATGGCGGGCTCATCCACTTCGCCAGCGGTCGGCATCCCTTCCGAGGAGGCGGACCGTCTGGTCGCGGAGGCTCGCGAAGGGAACCAGGACGCCTTCGCGAGCCTGTTCCGCGCGAGCCTCCCGATCGTCTTCAGCCACCTGCGCAGCCGATGCCGGGACAAGACCCTGGCCGAGGACCTGACCTCCGAGACGTTCATGCGCGCGCTCCGGGCGATCGGAGGGTTCGAGGGGGGGTCCCGGGACTTCCTCGCCTGGGTCCTGCGGATCGGACGCAACATCCACCTCGACCACGTGAAGTCGGGGCGGGTGCGCTGGGAGACGGTCGTGGAGGAGCTCCCGGTGGAGCAGGCGACCTCCAGCCCGGAGGCGGAGGCGCTGGGACGGATAGAGGGAGACGAGCTGAGGGCGGCGCTCGCGGAGCTGACGCCTGAGCAGCAAGAGGTCCTCCAGCTTCGCTTCCTGCACGGGCTCCCGATCGCCGAGGTCGCGGTCGTCGTCGGACGCAACGAGGGAGCCGTGAAGGCGCTGCAGTTCCGGGCCTTGAAGTCGCTGGCGCGCGTCCTCGCCGCGCGAGGGATCGGAGCGGGGCCGTGACCCGAAACCTGGCACGCGGACGGCTCGTTGTCATACTTGCAGGGCGCGTTCGCGCCGCAGCCGACGATGAGCGAGACCACCCCCACACCAGACCGCGACACCAAGCCGGCCGGCGGGGCCGGCTGGCTCCAGCGTCTCTACCGGGTCCCGGTCCTGGGGGCGCTCGTGTACCTGCTGTTCCCGCCGAAGGTGTCGAACCCGTCGGTCGGGAGGCGGGTGCTGTCCTGGAGCTCGGGCCTGGCCGCGGTTATCGGCCTGGGGATGGTCGCCTACCCCTACGCCGGGCACCGGTACCCCTTCTTCCTCCGCGTGCCGGTGGAGAAGGCCATCGAGTGGTCGAACTTCCTCAGCGACATGCAGACGAACAAGATCCAGCGCGACCTCGACACCAGGTGGGCTCAGGCCATGGCCTCCCAGAAGACGCTGCTGGGCGAGGGCGACCCGCTCACGAGGATCCAGATCCCGAGGATCAAGCTCGACATGCTCGTGGTCGAGGGCACCTCGGAGTCGGCGCTGAAGGCGGGCGCCGGCCACTACCCCCACACACCCCTGCCCGGGCAGAGGGGCAACGTCTCGATCGCCGGTCACCGCACGACGTACGGCCGGCCGTTCAACCGGGTCGACGAGCTGCGCGTTGGCGACGTGATACGCCTACACACCCCGAAGGGGGTCCACGTGTACCGGGTGGAGCGGGACCCCTGGGTGACCCACCCCAGGGACTGGTCCGTCGTGGGGCCCACCGAGGAGGCGGTACTCACGCTCACCACCTGTCACCCGAAGGGGAGCGCCCGGCAGCGCCTGATCGTCCGGGCCCGGCTCGTCAAGAGCGAACCCGTCCGACAGGCCATCTGAGCGCCATGCGGGGGGCGAGCCTGATGGTGGCGCTGGCCCTCGTCTCGCTCGGGTGTTCGGGGAAGTCGGCCACCCCCTCGATCGTCGTGGGCACCGCCTCCCCCGAGCCGGCCCCGGTGCAGGAGGAGCAGGTCGGGGAGCCGGAGATCCCGGCCCCCGAGGTCGAGCCCGACCCAGGTCTCGCCCGGGCCACCGGGTCCGGACCTCGGGGCGCGTCGGCGTGGACGGGCGCGGTGGACGTCCCCGGTCACCTCCTGTTCTTCCTGGTCATCGGGTCGGACGCACGTCCGGGCCAGAACGTGGAGCGGTCACGGGCGGACGCGATCACGGTCGCGGCGGTCGATCCGGCCACGAGGCGCGGGACGGTCCTGGGGATCCCGCGGGACGCCTACGTGAACGTGCCCGGGCACGGACAACGGAAGATCAACTCCGCCCTCGCGCTGGGTGGACCGCAGCTGCTCGTTCGGACCGTCCGGGAGGTCACCGGGCTGCCCATCTCCCACTTCGCCCTCACGGGCTTCGAAGGCATGGTGCGGATGGTCGACGAACTCGGTGGCCTCGACGTGAACGTGCCCCGCCGGATGAACGACCGGAACTCAGGAGCCCGGTTCGAGCCCGGATGGCACCACATGGACGGTCGCCAGGTCCTGGCCTTCACCCGCAACCGCAACCTCCCCGGCGGGGACCTCGAGAGGGCCGCGAACCACGGCCGGGTGGTACTGCACGCCCTCGAGAAGCTGCGGGCGGAGACCTCGGACGAGGCCGGGGTCCGACGGTTCCTGGGTCATCTGATGCGGCACGCGAGGCTGGACATGTCCATGGGGGAGGCGGTCCGGTTCGGGTCGCTCGCGCGGAACCTCGACCCCCGCGAGCTCGTGGCGGTCGTCGCCCCCGGCCGTCACGGCAAGGCGGGCAGCCAGAGCGTGGTCTACCTCACGGAAGAGGCGTTCAGGCTGTTCAGGGACGTGGGAGCCGACGCCGTCGCCGATGGCCGGACCCAGCCCTCCAACCCCTCGCCGACC
>DATLFR010000214.1 GCA_035540895.1 Actinomycetota bacterium
TCGGTGACCCGGCCCGCGCCACCGCCGCCCAAGCCTGCGCGGCCGGCCGCTTTCCCGACCCGGGGACGGGTTCGCATCCCGTCCGTCGCGATCGAGGGTCCGGTCGTGTCGACTGTCGTGAAGGACCGGGACATGGTCATCCCCCCGAACAGCCGCGACGTCGCCTGGCTGGACCACGGGTCGTACCCGGGTCCGTACCGCAACGTGATACTGGCCGGTCATCGCTCGTGGGGCGGCCGGCAGGGCACGCTTTGGCGGCTGGGTGAGGTGAAGGAGGGGGACGAGGTCTGGGTGGAGGTCGACGGAGCCGCTCACGGCTACCGGGTCAAGTGGGTCCGCCTCTACCACCCCGACAACGCCCCGGTCGAGGAGATCATGGGGGAGACGCCGGTCCACAGCGTCACGCTGATCACCTGCGGAGGGAACTTCGACCAGGCGAGGCGGCGCTACGACCAGAGGATAGTGGTTCGGGCGGAGGCCCTCTCCTAGACGGACGCGGGCTGAGGGCGCGTCCCGAGCTCCCGGACCAGCAGCTCGAGCTCGTCCAGGTCGACCGGCTTCGTCCGGTAGGCGTCGCACCGGGACCAGCGCGCCAGCCATTCGTCCACATCGCGCTCGAGCAGGACGACGACCCCTACGTAGGGGATGTCCCCCCGGTCGTGGAGCATCTTCAGCTCCCTGGAGAGGGCGAACCCTCCCATCTGCCCGAGGCTGGAGGCGGCGACGACGACCGAGGGGGGGTCTCCCATCGCGGCCAGTAGCGCCCGGTCGCCGTCGTGCGACGTCTGGACCTCGATGTCAGGGGAGGTGAGGGCCAAGCACATCGCCTCGAGGTCGTAGACGTTCTTGTCGACGAGGAGTACGCGCATCTCGCTCTCAGCGGACGGGTTCGCTCGGCGCCGGAGGCCACGGCGCCCGGTACGGTTCGGCGAGCGACGCGTCCTGCTTCGCTATGGCTTCGCGCAGGGGACCGAGGATCGTGTCCTCCTCGATCTCGAAGCCCCCGGCGAGCTCCGCGAACAGGGTGAGCTGGCGCTGGAACTCGGGCGCCAGGGCGAGGACGCGCTCGGCGGCGTCGATGTAGGTGGACGCGTACTGGAAGGCCAGGGACTGTCCGCAGAACGGGCAGTGTCCAGGGCGGCCCTCCGGGTCCACGGTCTCGGAGACCGGGTAGGTCCGCTCGCACGCCCTGCAGGTGATCTTGATGTCCAAGGGTCCTCCTAGGTCGTCCTCGATGTTGCCACGACCGGTCGGGCCGGGCACGCAACGGTATCCTAGGCGCCAGACGTGTCACAGCGCCCGAAGCCCCCCCAGCGGAACCCCCGCCGGAGCTGGCAGATGATCGCCATCTACGCCGCCCTGGCGCTGCTCGGCGCGTTCCTGTTCCAGCAGTGGCAGTCGACCGGACGTGACATCTCCTACAGCCGCTTCAAGCAGCTGCTTCGCGACGGCCGGGTGACGGAGGTGGAGATCTCGAGCTCCCAGATCCGCGGGGAGTTCCGCGACGACGGGGAGACCCGGCCGTTCCAGACCGCGCTCCCGCCGATCGAGGACCAGGACCTCATCCCCCAGCTCGAGGAGTCAGGGATCGACTACGACTTCGTCCCGGACAACCCCATCTGGGGGCTGCTCACCTGGGTGCTCCCGTTCGGGCTCATCATCCTGTTCTGGATGTTCCTGCTCCGGCGGATGGGCGGGGGAGCGGCCGCCCTGAACTTCGGCCGGTCGAAGGCGAAGCTCTACAACCGCAAGGAGATGCGGACGACCTTCGCCGATGTCGCCGGCGTCGACGAGGCGGTCGCCGAGCTGAACGAGGTGGTCGATTTCCTCAAGCAGCCGAAGAAGTACCAGAGGCTCGGGGGCCGGATCCCGAAGGGGGTCCTGCTGGTCGGGCCCCCCGGCACCGGGAAGACCCTCCTCGCCCGAGCGGTGGCCGGCGAGGCCGACGTGCCCTTCTACTTCATGTCGGGGTCCGAGTTCGTCGAGATGTTCGTCGGGGTCGGCGCGGCCCGTGTCCGGGAGCTCTTCGAGCAGGCGAAGCAGCACTCCCCGTGCATCATCTTCATCGATGAGCTGGACACCATCGGGAAGTCGCGGGGAGCCGGCATGACGATCGGCGGCCACGACGAGCGTGAGCAGACCCTGAACCAGCTCCTGGCCGAGATGGACGGGTTCGACCCCAAGACGGGCGTCATCATCATGGCCGCCACGAACCGGCCGGAGATCCTGGACCAGGCGCTCATGCGCCCCGGGCGCTTCGACCGGATGGTCGTCGTCGACCGTCCGGACCTGAACGGGCGCCTAGCCATCCTCGAGGTGCACGCGCGCAAGGTGAAGCTCATCGAGACCGTGGACCTGAGGGCCATCGCCGCCCAGACGCCCGGGTTCGCCGGAGCCGAGCTGGAGAACGTGATCAACGAGGCCGCCCTGCTCGCGGCCCGCCGCGGCGAGGAAGCGGTCCATCAGAAGGACCTCCAGGAGGCCATCGAGCGCGTGATGGCCGGACTCGAGCGGAGGTCACGAGTGCTGTCCGACCGCGAGAAGGACATCGTCGCCCACCACGAGACCGGACACGCGCTCGTCGGGATGTTCGTCGAGAACCTCGACCCCGTCCACAAGGTCACGATCATCCCCAGGGGTCCGGCCGCCCTGGGCATGACGATGACGCTGCCGATCGAGGACCGCTACATCGTCACGGAGGCGGAGCTGCTGGACAGGCTCTCATACATCCTCGGGGGCCGGGCGGCCGAGGAGATCGTGTACGGACACCTCTCCACGGGAGCCCAGGACGACCTGAAGCGCGCGACCGAGACGGCGCGGCGGATGGTCGAGCAGTTCGGCATGTCGCCCAGGATCGGTCCCGTCTCCCTCAACCCGAACGGGTCCCAGTTCCTCGACCGGGCGCCCTGGGAGAGGGTCGAGCGCGAGACCTCGGAGGAGACGGCCCGCATCGCCGACGAGGAGGTGTCCAGGCTGGTGCGCGAGGCCTACGACCGCGCGAGACGGATCCTGGAGTCACACGAGGGCGCGCTGCGCGGCGTAGCAGCGGAGCTGAAGCGGGTCGAGGTCCTCGACGGCCCCCAGCTGCGCGACCTGGTGGCGCGGCTCGAGGACGGTGCGGCGCCACGGCCGGAGCCTACGGCTGGTATCGGTGGGGACGCCGCCTCCTAGGCGGCGGTCGGTTCAGGACCCGACCCGGGCGAGCTCCCTGCGCATGTAGCGGCGCTCTTCCTCCGTCGTCCCGCCCCAGATCCCGTACTCCTGGTTGGAATCGAGGGCGTACTGGAGGCAGCTCTCGCGTACGTTGCAGGTGCGGCAGACGGCCTTGGCAGCCTCGATCTGCAGCAGGGCGGGTCCGGTGGTTCCAACGGGGAAGAACAGGTCGGGGTCCAGTTCCTTGCAGCGTGCGGTCTCACGCCAATCCATAGGCCGTACCTCCTCGCTGGACTGGGTTGACCCCTGGTCAGCATGATGCGATGGAGCCGATGTGACACCAGGGCTGTAGCAGTATGCACGTCGCGAGGCGTTCGTGCAAGGGTTCACTATCTCAGGGGGCCGGGTCGGCCCAGACGCTCAACGCGCCCGGCAGCACGTCGACCGAGACCCGGGTCACGCTCCCCAGGTGCTCCCCGTCAGCCTGCGCCGGCACGGGTCTGACGGCTTCCACGCGGCAAGCTCGCTGGTCGTGAAGGTGCAGGATGTCGCGATGGCGCAGGTGGCGTCCCGAGGTCAGGGTCTGGGCGATCCATCTCAGCGTCCGTGCCACCTTCATGGACCGTCCCGCCACGACGTCGAGCCCCGCCGCGTCCCTCACCGGCGGGGCGACGCGGATCCCCCTCTTGCCCAGGTAGGTGAAGGGGTCGGTCAGCGTCATGAGGGCCCACCACGCCTCCTGGCCCCCCTCGGGGGTCGAGATCCTGAGCGGCGGCCCGTCCCCTCTCCGGATGGAGAAGAAGGCGCGGAAGCCCTGCAGGATGTAGGCCCAGTCGTGCAGCTTCGGCCTCAGGCCGGACAGGTCCACTCGCCGGACGATCTCAGCGTCGAGGACCAGCCCCGCGGCGAACGAGAAGACCCGGTCGACCTCCCCGTCCGGACCGCTGGCCCGCAGGCGAGCGCAGGGGAGCCTGCGCGTCCGGCCGCCGCGTACGAGATCGATCAGATGCGCGGTCGCCGCGACCAGCTCGTTGGGGAAGCCCAGGTTCCGGGCCAGGACGTTGGTCCCTCCCCCGGGCAGTACGCCCAGAACGACGTCCGTGCTCCCGTTCTGACCCATGAGGCCGTTCACGGTCTCGTTCACCGTGCCGTCTCCGCCGTACACGAGGACCGACTTGGCTCCCGATGCGACCGCCTCCTGGGCGATCTCCGCCGCGTGTCCGCGGGCCTCCGTCGTCACGAGCTCCATATCGAAGGTCGCCTCGAGCGCCATCTCGACGACACGGAACGAAGCCTCGGTGACGTTATGGGCCGTGGGGTTGACGATCAGGACGGCGCGCATGCGCGGCAGCATAACCGGCGGGCCGAGCGTCGGGATACGGCGTGCGTCGGGACGGCCCCGGGGCCGTCCCGCCCCGGGCTGGCGCTACTGCGCTTTGGACCTGCGCTCGCGTACCTCTTCCAGGCTGCGCTCGAGCGCCTCCATCAGGTCGGCCACCGGGGCCTGCTCCGGGGAGGCAGCGGGCGCCACCACCTCCCGGCCCTGGACCTTCTGCTCCACGGCAGCCAGGAGAGCCTCCCGGTACGAGTCGCTGTGCTGGGACGGGTCGAAGTCCTCCGTGAGGGTGTCGATCAGGGTCTGGGCCATCTGGAGCTCGCGGGGGTTCACATCGGGCGAGGCGGAGAGCTCGGGGAAGGCCGCCTCCCGGATCTCGTCGGGCCAGTACATCGTCTCGAGCACGATCGCGTTCTCTCGCACCCTGAGGGTCGCCAGGCGCTCCTTGTCCCGTATCGCGACCTTGGCCACGGCCACCTTCCCCGACTCCACGAGCGCGTCCCGCAGGAGGCCGTACGCCTTCGTACCGAGCCCCTCGGGAGCGAGGTAGTAGGAGCGGTTGTAGTAGATCGGGTCGATCTGCTCGCCGGGGACGAACTGCAGGATCTCCACCGTGTTGCTGGTCGGCACCTGAACGGCGTCGAGCTCGGTCTCGTCGAAGGTGACGTAGGAGCCCTTCTCGTACTCGAACGCGCGGACGAGGTCGTCCTTCGTCAGGTTGTCCTTCCCGCACTCGGCGCAGGTGCGGTTGAACCTGACCCGTCCGCCGTCGGACGCGTGCAGCATGTTGAAGCGCAGGCTCTTCTCCTCGGTCGCCCCGTACAGGCGGACCGGGATGATGATGACGCCGAAGCTGATGGCCCCCCGCCAGATCGCCTGCATGACGCGTCTCCCCAGGACGAGGGAGCCGGGGTGCCGGCTACGCCTTCGCCGCTTCCACGGATGGGAACTGCGGGATGATCCTGTCCAGCCCGGACACCTCGAGCACCCGGGCCACGGCGCCCTGCGCGCCGGCGATCTTGAACTGACCCTCCGACTCCCGGACCCGCTTCAGGGCTCCCACGAGCACCCCGAGCCCGGTGGAGTCCATGAAGCTCAGCTGGCTGACGTCGACGATGATCTCGTTGACATCGGGTGCCCGCATCGGGCCGAGCGCCTCCTGCAGCTGGGGGGCGGTCGAGAGGTCACACTCGCCGCCGAGGCGGACCACGCGGCGGTTCCCGTCCTCTTCAACGTCGATACGCAACAGCATCGAACCATCTACCCCCTGGCTAGGATCTCCCGAACGACGGCTGGCAGGATACCGCCTTCACGGTAGTAGCGGACGTCCGTCCGTGTGTCGAGGCGCGCGACCGACTCGAAGGTGATGCGGGTCCCGTCGGCCCTCGTCGCGACCACCTGCACCTTGGACCGGGGCTCCAGAGCACCGAGGCCCGCGATATCGAACCTCTCGCTGCCGTCGAGACCCAGGTCCGCAGCGGGGGCGGGGAGCTCGAGGGGGAGCACACCCATCTGGACCAGGTTCGCCCGATGGATCCGCTCGTAGGACTCGGCCAGGACCGCCCGGACGCCCAGCAGGAGGGTCCCCTTGGCCGCCCAGTCGCGACTGGACCCGGCCCCGTACTCCTTCCCGGCCAGGATCACGAGCGGGATCCCGTCCGACCGGTAGCGCTCCGACGCCTCGAAGATGGTCATCCTCTCGCCGGTCGGTACATGGAGGGTGTGGCCCCCCTCCACGTCCACGAGGCGGTTGCGCAGACGTATGTTGGCGAACGTCCCCCGGACCATCACGTGGTGGTTCCCGCGGCGGGCGCCGTACGAGTGCAGCGCCTCGATCGGCACGCCTCGCTCCTGCAGCCACCGTCCGGCGGGGGAGGAGGCGGCTATCGTCCCCGCGGGCGAGATGTGGTCGGTCGTCACCGAGTCACCGAGGTAGACGAGGACGTGTGCGCCGACCACGTCCCGGACCTCCCCGGCCTCGCGCTCGATCTCGGCGAAGGGCGGCTCCTGGATGTAGGTGGAATCGGGGTCCCATTCGTAGACCTCGCCGGCGGGGGTCGGGAGCGCCCTCCAGCGCTCGTCCCCGGCGAACAGGCCGTCCAGGCGCTCCCGGAACCTCTCGGGATCGAGGGAGCTCGTGATCGCCTCTGAGATCTCCTCCCCGGTCGGCCACACGTCCCTCAGGTACACCGGCTCGCCCTCGGGAGAGGTACCCAGCGGTTCCGAGGTGAGGTCGATGTCCACGGTCCCGGCCAGGGCGTAGGCGACCACCAGCGGCGGCGACGCGAGGAAGGACATCCGGACCTGGGGGTGGATGCGCCCCTCGAAGTTCCTGTTGCCGGACAGCACGGCCGCGCAGGCGAGGTCGTGGCTGTCTATGGCCCCCGCCACCGGGTCGGGGAGGGGCCCGGAGTTCCCGATGCAGGTCGTGCAGCCGAACCCTACGAGGTGGAAGCCGAGCGCCTCGAGCGGCTCGAGGACGCCCGCCTTCCGCAGGTAGTCGATGACGACCGGGGAGCCGGGGGCGAGGCTGGTCTTGACGGTCGGACCGACGCTGAGCCCTCGTTCGACGGCCTTCCGGGCCAGCAGCCCGGCGCCCAGCATGACGCTCGGGTTGGACGTGTTCGTGCAGGACGTGATGGCGGCGATGACGACGGAGCCGTCCGTGAGCTCACCCCGGTCCCCGTCCACCGACACCTCGGTCCGAGCCGGGGCGGTAGCCACGCCGCCGGCCCCGTCCGCCGGGCGCGACCGCGCCCTCAGGTCCTCGAGCTCCGACCGGAAGGTGTCGCGGACGCCGCCGATGGCCACCCGGTCCTGGGGGCGCCGGGGGCCGGCGACGGACGGCTCGAGCGACCCGAGGTCGAAGGTGAGCTCCTCGTCGTACGTCGGGTCTGGGGTCTCACCGGTCACCCGGAACATGCCCTGGGCGCGGTAGTAGGCCTCGACCAGCTCGACGAGCGCGGCGTCGCGACCCGTCGCCCGCAGGTAGGTGAGGGTCTGGTCGTCCACCGGGAAGATGCCCTCGGTCGCCCCGTACTCCGGCGACATGTTCGAGATCGTCGCGCGGTCGGCCACAGTCAGGGAGTCGAGCCCGTCCCCGAAGAACTCGACGAACTTCCCGACCACCCCCTTCGCCCGCAGGAGCTCGGTGATGGCCAGGACGAGGTCGGTCGCGGTGGAGCCCTCCGGCATCCGCCCCGTGAGGCGGAAGCCGACCACGGTCGGGACGAGCATGGAGACGGGCTCCCCTAGCAGCGCAGCCTCGGCCTCGATCCCCCCGACGCCCCACCCGAGCACGCCGAGGCCCCCGATCATCGTGGTGTGCGAGTCGGTGCCCACTAGGGTGTCGGGGAAGGCCGTCCCCCCGTGGGTCATCACGACCCGGGCCAGGAACTCCAGGTTGACCTGGTGGACGATGCCCGCCCCGGGCGGCACCACCGAGAAGCGGTCGAAGGCGCCCTGAGCCCAGCGCAGGAAGGCGTACCGCTCGCCGTTGCGCTCGTACTCGAGATCGACGTTGCGCCCGAAGGCCAGGGTCGATCCGAACGCGTCCACGGTGACGGAGTGGTCTATGACCAGGTCGGCTGGGATCTTCGGGTTCACGAGGTCGGGACGCCCGCCGAGCCGCTGGACGGCCCCCCGTACCGCGGCGAGATCGGCCACGCAGGGGACCCCGGTGAAGTCCTGCAGGACCACGCGTCCCGGGTGGAAGGGGAACTCGACGGGCCCGGCGTCCGGCCAGGCGAGCAGGGCCTCGAGGTGGGCCGGGTCGGCGCCGTTGCCCTGGTGTCGGGCGACGTTCTCCAGGAAGACCCTGAGCACGTACGGGAGCGTCTGGAGGCGCTCGGGCGGGGCGATCTCGGCTAGCGGGTGGTAGGTGACCGAGCCCGCGGCGGTGGTCAGCGTGTCTATGGCGAAGCCTCCTGCTTAGGGGAAACCAGACTACGACTCCACCCCCGGCGACCGCGACGGCAAGCGGCTTGTGAAGCGATGCTCAAACCACTACGATCTCTGGCGCGCGGCGACGCGCGGTCGACCGTTAGGCTCGGAGGGCTGATGTCGAACCCACCTCGACGCTGGACGCGAAGGCTCACCTGGACCCTGCTCGCAGTGGCGGCGCTCGCCCTCGTCGGGTGTGCCACCGGGGGCGAGCTGGACAGCCTCCGCCCCGCCGGACCCATCGCCCACAAGCAGATGAGCCTGTTCACCCCGGTCTTCTGGACCGCGGTCGTCGTGTTCGTGGTGGTCGAGGCGATCCTGGTCCTGGCCCTGTTCCGCTTCCGGGACCGTCCCGACGCTCCCATGCCCCAGCAGGTGCACGGGAACACCCGGCTGGAGGTCGGGTGGACGATCCTGCCCGCCCTCATCCTCGCCGTCATCGCCGTACCGACGGTGGCCACCATCTTCGCCCTCGCCCAGGAGCCGGAGGGGGCGATCCGTGTCGAGGTCGTCGGACACCGCTGGTGGTGGGAGTTCCGTTACCCCGGCGAGGACGTCGTCACGGCCAACGAGCTCCACATCCCGGCTGGACGCCCGGTGATGCTGACCATGGACGCCTACGAGGAGGGCGGGGTCCTCACCGTCCCGGCCGAGCGCGGCGAGGGTGTCATACACAGCTTCTGGGTCCCCCGTCTGGCGGGGAAGCAGGACGTCGTCCCGGGCAAGGTGAGCACCCTCACGCTGGAGGCGGACCAGCCCGGCGAGTACTGGGGGCAGTGCGCCGAGTTCTGTGGGATGTCCCACGCCAACATGCGCGTCCGCGTTATCGCGCACGACGAGGCGGGGTACCGCAGGTGGTTGAACGAGCAGAGGGCACCGGCCGCACAGGCCACCGGCGCGCTGGCCGAGGGTCAGAGGCTCTTCGCCGAGGGCGCGTGCGCGGGGTGCCACACGATCGAGGGGGTCGCCACCGGGATCGGCGGTCCCAACCTGACCCACTTCGCGAGCCGGAACCGGTTCGCGGGCTCCACCTTCGAGACGAACCGCGAGAACCTGCGCGAGTGGCTGCGCGACCCCCCGGCCATGAAGCCGGGGAGCCTGATGCCTCCGCTCGGGCTGACCGAGGACGAGATCGAGTCGCTCGTCGACTACCTGCTGAGTCTCAGGTGACGTTACCTACGGGAGAGTGAATGGCGACCACAGCTGAGCACGTGCAGCCGGACCAGAGCCTCTTCCGGCGCCCGACGTCCACGACGGGGTTCTGGTCGTGGTTCACCACGGTCGACCACAAGAAGATCGGGATCCTCTACGGGGTCACCGCCTTCATCTTCTTCCTGATAGGCGGTCTGGAGGCCCTGCTCATCCGGGTCCAGCTCGCCCGCCCGGACGGGACGTTCCTCGACGCGGACACCTACAACCGTCTCTTCACGATGCACGGTCTCACGATGGTCTTCCTAGTCGTGATGCCGCTGTCCGCCGCGTTCTTCAACTACTTCACGCCGATCATGATCGGCGCCCGCGACGTCGCCTTCCCGCGCCTCAACGCTTTCAGCTACTGGGTGTTCCTGTTCGGGGGGATCTTCATGCTGTCGAGCATCCCCCTGGGCGCCATGCCCGACGGCGGGTGGTTCGGGTACGCGCCGCTGAACCGGATCCTCGAGGGCCACGGGATGGACTTCTACAGCCTGGGCCTGCAGATCCTGGGCGTGGCGTCGCTCGTGGCATCGGTGAACTTCGTGACCACGATCATCAACATGCGGGCACCCGGGATGAGCTTCATGCGTATGCCCGTGTTCATCTGGATGACGCTCGTCGTCAACTTCCTGCTCCTGTTCGCGATGCCTGTCATCGCGGTCGCCCTGTTCCAGCTCACCTTCGACCGCTTCTTCGACACCGCGTTCTTCGACGTGACGCGCGGCGGGGACCCGATCCTGTGGCAGCACATGTTCTGGCTGTTCGGGCACCCCGAGGTCTACATCCTGATCCTGCCCGCATTCGGGATCATCTCCGAGGTGCTGCCGACCTTCGCCCGCAAGCCGCTGTTC
>DATLFR010000215.1 GCA_035540895.1 Actinomycetota bacterium
GAGCTACAGAACCCCTCCCCGCACCACCGGAATGCGCCCCCCACCCCCCCGGGGGGCTCTTCCACTTCCCGGACTCTGCACCGGGCCAGGTCCGCACCGCACCGGGCCCCGCAGCGGGCGGGGTCCCGCACCGGAACCGGATCACCGGATCGGGCGCGTCTCCCCGCGTCCCGTGATCCGCAGGACCTCTCCCGGGCGGAGCTGCGCCAGCTCGGACACGATCTGGTCGAGCTGTCCGGGCGCGAACGCCCCGATGAAGTGGCCGACGACACGTCCCTGCGGGTCCAGGAAGAACGTCTCCGGGGCCCCCGTGACGCGGTAGCTGCGCGTGGTGCGTCCGGTGGCGTCCCGGACGCTTGGGTAGCGGATCTCGAACTCGTCCTCGTAGCGCGTCGCCTCGTCGCGGCCGTCGCGGATGTTCACCCCCAGGAACGCCACCCCTCGGTGTTCGGCCGCGGCGCGGGCGAGCTCCGGCGCCTCGTCACGGCACGGCGTGCACCACGACGCCCAGAAGTTGAGGACGGCGGGGCGCCCGCGCAGGTCCTCCGGACCCATCCGGGCGTCCGGGTTGCGCAGGACCGGGAGCGAGAACGCAGGCGCCGGCCTCAGCAGCTCCGCCTGCGGAGAGGCCCGGAACAGGGCCACGCCCGAGACGGCGAGGACGGCGGCCAGGGGGGCGAGCCAGAGGAGGCGTCGCATACGCGACCAGGATACGGGCCCCCGGACCCCGGGGGGTCAGCCGCGGCCCTGGCAGATGTGGGGCTGCTCGGGGCCGGAGCAGTCGAAGTAGACGTGCTTCAACAGTCCCCGCATCTCACGGCGCTCGAGCGTGGTGATGTAGTGAGCCTGGTTCCAGACCGCGTAGAAGTTGTCGTCGTCCACAGGGAAGAAGTAGTTGCCTCCCCTGGTGCCGTTCTCCACCCGCTTGTTCTCGTACGAGGCGGGGTCGTCGAACACCTTGCGCGCACCCGGACCGACCTTGTGCCGCATCGGGGGCGGGTCGAACAGTCCGAGCGTGACGCCGCACCGGGGGTTGCCGAACTCCCCCTCCCAGGGCGAGTGGTCGCAGCGGGTCACGGTCATGGGCTCGTCGGTCAGGTTCGTGATGGCCTTCACCCAGTAGGTGCGGGGGACGGTCCCGGTCGCGAGGGGCTGGACCGGGTTGCTGAGGTAGCCGAGCGGTATCCCGCGGGACTCGACCGTGTGGGCGAGGTAGGGCCTGAAGGTGAACTGCGGCGTCGGCCCGGGCACGATCAGGATCTCGATCCACCTGAACGGTGCGCAGAGCGGGCTGCGGTGGTCCGGGTCCGTACCGGCGCAGATGGCGCCCACGGGGTCGGGTTCGACCGCGTTCGGGCGCGGGGGGGCGGGCGGCGCGAAAGGGCCCAGTCCCGCCGCGCGCGCGGGCGCGGCTTGGCTGACGAGCGCCATGAGGACGACGATGAGCGCGTAGCGGCGCATAGCCTTCAGCAGCAACCTTCGGTTCGGTGAGCGTTCCCACCCCTACCGTTCGCGACCGGGAGACGAACTCCTCCCCGTCGCAGCGGTCACCTCTGGGCTGGGTTCTCCCAGGCGGCGTCCGTCTCCAGGAGCGGCTCCAGGTAGGCGTGGAACTGAGCCGCCTCGGCGATCGGGTGCAGGCGCTGCGGACGCTGCAGGGTCGCCAGCGTCAGGGCGGCGAGGACCGCCATGAGGGCGACCCACCGCACGTCGCGCGGGGCATCGACCGGACCGGCTCTCGCGACGAGGGCCGCCTCCACCGGGTCGGTGACGGGGGCGGGCGGGGGCGTGGCGAGCAGGACCGGGTCCTCCGACGAACCCTCGTCGGCCGGGCGCAGCAGGACCGGACGCTGGCTGAAGTAGTTCCACAACGCCACCGTCTCGGCGTAGTGGTCGGGGGCGTTCATGACCACGGTCAGGGCGCGTCCGGGACCGAGCTGGGCCGCTGCCACCAGGCACTTCCCGGCCCGGTTGGTGAACCCGGTCTTGATCCCCAGGGTCCCGGGCTCCTGGCCCAGCAGCTTGTTGTGGTTGTCGAAGGACCGCGGGTTGCCTCCAGGCCACGGGAGGGTGAACCGCGGGGTGGCCACGATCTCGGCGAGGACGGGGTCCTCGAGGAGCTGGCGGCCGAAGATGGCCATGTCCCAGGCGCTCGAGTAGTGCTCGGGCGCGTCCATCCCGTGGGGGTTGACCAGGTGGGTGTCGAAGGCGCCCAGGGCCCGGGCCTTCTCGTTCATGAGCGCGATGAAGTGGTCGTACCCGTGGGGGTCGTGGGCGGCGAGGACGTGTCCGGCGTCGTTGGCCGACTTGAGGAGCAGGGCGTACAGCAGCTGCTGGACGGTGAAGCGCATCCCGGGCTCCATCCCGAGCTTCCCGCCCCTCACCTGCAGGACGTCCTGCGGCACCACGGCCTCCTCGGCCAGCGTGAACAGGTCGCGGGCGACGAGCGCGGTGACGACCTTCGTCATGCTGGCGGGAGGGAGCCGGTGGCGGGCCTGCTTCGACAGCAGGACCCTGCCGTCGTCCAGGTCGACGAGGATGGCGGCAGTGGACCCGAGCGCGGGCGGGGCTCCCGGATCGGGGGTGGGGACCGGGTCCACCCGCTCCGTCTCGAGCTGCGGGTCCTGCTGTGCAGCGGCCGGCGCGACACCGACGGCGGATGCGAGGAGCAGGCTGGCCCCGAGGGCCCATATCCACCGTCTCACGCGTTCGTCACCTCCGGCCGCCGCTCGAAGGCCGCGGCCAGCTCCTCGATCAGCGTGCGGATCTCACCCGCCACCCGTCGGTAGGCCTCCCGCCGCTCGCCGAACGGGTCCAAGACATCCGCGTCGTCCAGGGGCGGCGCCTCCTCGCGGGCGGCGTCCGCGGCCCGCACGAGATCCTTCGGCGTCGGCTGCGGGGGGACCTGCCTCAGCAGGGCGAGGAGCTCCTTCAGTCCGAAGGTGCGGGGGGCGGCGTCCGGATGGTCCCGCACCACGTCGCGGACGTGCTCGACGGCGAGCCCCACGATCAGGTCCGCCCACTCGATCAGCGGACGCTCGTACAGGCGGGTCCGGTGCTCGTCGATCGGTACCCCCAGCTCGGACATGACCTCCCGCCCGTCCCACGTCGCGGCTCGCATCGGCCACGCGTGCGTCCCGGTCGATCGGACGTCGATGTCCAGCCCGCGTTCGAGCGCCTCCTTGCGCAGGAAACCCTCGGCCATCGGGCTGCGGCAGACGTTGCCGGTGCAGACGAACAGAACGTTCATGGCCCCGCGGATGAGTCTAGCATCGGGGTATGCGAGGCCCCTTCACCCCCGAGCAGCTGGCCGAGCTCGCGCATATCGAGGTCGAGGAGCTCCTCGGGTACGTCGCCGACGGCCTGCTCGACCTCGACGGGGACGGGCTGCTCGACGAGATGGACGCCCTCCGCCTGCGGGTGATCATCCATCACAAGGCGCTCGGCCATCCCCCCGCCCAGATCGGGCGGGGCCTGCTCGAGGACACCCTCCCCCTGCTGGGCCCCGACCTACTGGTGCCGGAGCGGACCGCGCACCTCACGCTCGAGGAGGTGGGCCAGCGGACCGGCCTCACGCCCGAGCAGATCACCGCCCTGCGGACGGCGTCCGGCACGCCCGGCGACCTGCTCACCACGACCGATGTCGACGTGATGGCCGCGGTCGCCGGGGTCGTGCAGGCCGGGGTCCCGTGGGAGGCGATCCTGGAGGCCGCCCGCGTGTACGGCGACGCCATGCGCCGGCTGGCTCACACGGAGGTGCGGATCCTCAGCGCCTACATGGACGACATGGAGCGCACCTACTCGGACGAGAGGGACCGGTCCGAGAGGCTCATGCAGCTGGCTCGCGGGCTCAGGCCGGTGATCGACTCGCTGCTCGTCCACCTCCACCAGCGACACCTCCTGCGCGCGCTGGCCGAGGACAACCTCAACCGGCTGGAGGCGAAGGGGCCGAGGACCGGAGAGAGGCCCGCCACGATCCTGTTCGTCGACCTGGCGTCGTTCACGCCGCTCGCTCAGGTGCACGGGGACGAGGTGGCCGCTGATGTCCTCAACAGGTTCGACAACCTCGTCCGGGAGCTGGTCGTCCCGCACGAAGGGGCGATCGTGAAGCAGATCGGCGACGCGTTCATGCTGACGTTCCGGGAGCCCGTGTCCGCGCTGAGGTTCGCGATCGAGCTGGACGTGGCCATCGGCCGGGAGTGGCACTTCCCGGCGATCAGGGTGGGGGTCCATACGGGAGAGGTGCTCTACCGGGTGGGCGACTACGTCGGCAACACCGTGAACATCGCGGCCCGGGTGGCCGCGCTGGCCCAGGCGAGCGAGATCCTGATCACGAAACCGGTCGCGGCGGCCGCCCTCGAGGCGGACATCCCGGTGGAGCCGGCGGGGGAGCGGGACCTGCGTGGACTGACCGACCCGCTGCCCGTCTACAGGGTCGTCCGGACCGGGGGCCGGGCCTCCCGACGCGAGCAGGACCCGGTATGCGGCATGCTCGTCGGCACCCACTCGGCCGCCCGCCTGCTGCACGGCGGCTACGAGTTCGTCTTCTGCTCGGAGGAGTGCCTCCGGCGCTTCCTGGCCGCGCCCGCGCGCTACGCGATGCCCCCCGCCGACGCGAAGCCGATCCTGTAGCTAGGCGCGGTCTCGCTCCCTGGCCCGCATCGCTCGAGCCACGCCGTCCATCGCCTCGAGCATGATCCTGCGGAGCGGCGGGGGGACGTCGTCGCCGGCCAGGTACGCGCGCGTGGCGTCGACGGTCTCCTGCTCGACCAGCCATCTCGGGTAGGCGGACTCGGCGAACTGCAGCCCGAAGTCGATGCCGCGCGTGTCGAAGAACCGGGTGACCGTCGCGAAGTACGGGTCGCGGTAGGGGCGCAGCAGCTCGGGTGCCATCGGGTCCGCGAACCCGGACAGGAGCGCCTTCATGTCCGCGAGCGAGATGTCCGGATCGTTGGTCGCCCTGTCCCACGCCTCGGCCTTGGCCGACTCGGTCGGGCGCGACGCCCGGGCCGCTTCGGCGTGGCGGCGGCCCATATCGGTGGGGTCGCGCTCGTACTCGGCGGAGATGAGGGCCTCGTCGGCGTTGCCCCACCCAGCCAGCCCGGACACGATCGCCCAGCGCGTGTCGGTGTCGACGGTGAGGCCGGTCACCTCGCGGCTCCCGTCCAGCAGCCCCCGCAGCAGCGCCACGTCATCCTGGCTCCTGGCCACGGAGAAGAGGAACCGGGCCCAGGCGTGCTGATGGTCCGACCCGGGCTCGTAGGTGAGCACCGCCTCCCGAGCCGCGGCGGCGGCGCGGTCGAGGGAGGCGTCCCGCGCGTCCGGATGCACGTAGTACCCCAGCGCGACGCCGAGGCGGAGCATCTGCCCCTGGACCACGGCGATGTCCGTCTCCGGGGTCAGGTTGTTGCATACGAGGTCGACGAAGTCGCGGGCGGACATCTCCGCGTCGCGGGTCATGTCCCAGGTGGCCGTCCAGCACAGCGCCTTCGCCACCGGATCGTGCAGCTCGCGCAGGCGGGAGACGAGCGTGCGGAGCGACCGCTCGTCCAAGCGGATCTTCGCGTACGTGAGGTCGTCGTCGTTGGGGAGCAGCAGGTCCGGGACCTCGTCGCCGACGGCCTGGGGGACCTCCGTACGCTCGCCGGTCACGTCCAGCTCGATCCGCTTGCGGCGGACCAGTCCTTCCTCGGTCAGGTCGTAAAAGCCGATGGCCATCCGGTGGGAGCGGAGCGTCGGGTGCTCCTCGGGCGCGGTCTGGACGACCGACATCTGCGTGTATGCACCGTCGGAGTCGGTCGACTCCAGCCGGATCGTGTTGACGCCGGTGGTCTGCAGCCACTCGCGCCCCCAGGCCCCCAGGTCGCGGCCGGACGCCTGCTCGATGGGAGCCATGAAGTCGGCCAGCGTGGTGTTCCCCCAGGCGTGCTTCTCGAAGTACCGCCGGACGCCCTCGAGGAACGCTTCCTCGCCTGCCCAGGCCGCGAACTGCTTGAGCACCGAGGCCCCCTTCGCGTACGTGATGCCGTCGAAGTTGAGGTGGGTGGCCTGCACGTCGGGCATGTCGGCGACGATCGGGTGCGTGGTTGGGAGCTGGTCCTGGGTGTAGGCCCACCCCTTCGTGCCGCTCGCGAAATGGGCCCAGATCGTCTTAAAGCGCGTCGCCCTCTCCGTGGCAAGGTTCCCGGTGTAGGTGGCGAACGACTCGTTCAGCCACAGGTCGTCCCACCACCGCATCGTGACGAGGTCGCCGAACCACATGTGGGCCATCTCGTGCAGGATCGTCCCGGCGCGGCTCTGACGCATGGTCTCGGTGACGCGGGACCGGAACACGTAGGACTCGGTGAAGGTCACGCAGCCCGCGTTCTCCATCGCGCCGAACTTGAACTCGGGCACGAAGAGCTGGTCGTACTTCCCGAACGGGTAGGGGGAGCCGAACGCCTCCTCGAAGAAGTCGAAGCCCTGCTTCGTGATCTCGAAGATCTCGTCGGGGTCGAGGTGGTCGGCGAGCGACCGCCGGCACCAGATGCCGAGGTCGATGTCGCGGTGACGGTCCCGGACGATGTGGAAGGGCCCGGCCACCACGGCCGTGATGTAGGACGGCATGACCGGGGTCTGGGGGAACGCCCACAGCCCGCCCGCGGCCGGACGAGCGGTCGGAGCCATGTTCGAGCAGATCTCCCAACCCTCGGGGGCCTCGACGAAGAACGAGAAGCGGCCCTTGATGTCCGGCTGGTCGAAGCACGCGAAGACCGAGTGCGCCTCGAAGGGCTCGAACTGGGTGTGCAGGTAGGGCTCCTTGTCCACGGGGTCCCGGAAGAAGTGGAGACCGGACCCCGTCCGGCGGTAGCTGCACGTCGCCCACACCTCGAGCTCGTTCGTCTCCTCGAGCCCGGACAGTCGGAGCCGGTTGCCGTCGAAGTGATCCTCGGGGATGTCGCGCCCGTTGAGGGTCGCCCGTTCGACCGTCGCTCCCGTCAGGTCGATGAACGTGTCCGAACCGGGCTGGTCGGATCCGAACCTGACCTTCGTCCGGGAGCCGAAGACCTGGTCGCCCGTGGTCAGGTCCAGCCAGATCTCGTAGACGGGGGAGGTGACGAGGGCGGCGCGTTCGGCCGCCTCCTCGCGGGTGAGGTTGTCCTGGGTCGTCGTCTGCATCAGTCCTCTGTCCTCCCTAGGCCCCCGCGGGTCATCCACTCGACGTCCAAGACCCTATCCAGTTCCTCCTCCGGGAGGATGTCCCGCTCCGCGGCGAGCTCCCGGATGGTGCGTCCGGTCCGGCGGGCCTCCTTCACGAGCTCGGCGGCGCGCTCGTAGCCGATGACCGGGTTCAGCGCGGTCGCGATGATGTCCGTCGACTCGACGAGCGACCGGCAGCGCTCCACGTCCGCTTCGGTGGTCTCGATCGTCTTGGTGGCCAGCAGCGTCGACGCCGCCGCGAGCAGGGTCACCTGCTGGAGCAGGTTGTGGGCGATCAGCGGGAGCGTCACGTTGAGCTCGAAGTTCCCGGACGCCCCCCCGAAGGTGATCGCCGCGTCGGCCCCTATCACCTGTCCGGCCACCTGGACGACGACCTCCGGGATGACCGGGTTCACCTTGCCCGGCATGATCGAGGACCCGGGCTGCAGGTCCGGGAGCCTGATCTCGGCCAGCCCGGCGCGGGGTCCGGAGTTCATCCACCGGAGGTCGTTGGCGATCTTCGCCAGGGAGACGGCGACCGTCTTCAAGGCCCCGGACATCTCCACGCAGGCGTCCTGGGCTCCCTGGGCCTCGAGATGGTCCTCCGCCTCGCGCAGGCCGAGCCCCGTCCGCTCCGTCAGACGGGCGATGACCATCGCGGCGAACCGGGGGTCGGTGTTGAGCCCCGTTCCCACGGCGGTGCCTCCCAGGGCGAGCTCGCCCAGACGGGGCATGGCGTCGCGAACCCGCTTGATGCCGAGCTCGACCTGGCGCGCGTACCCCCCGAACTCCTGTCCGAGTGTGACGGGCGTGGCGTCCATCAGGTGGGTGCGGCCGGGCTTCACGACGTCCGTCCACTCCGTCGCCTTGGTGCGCAGGGAACCGTGCAGCCGCTCGAGCGCCGGGAGCAGGTCGTGCTGGATCGCGTCGAGCGCAGCCACGTGGATGGTCGTCGGGATCACGTCGTTGGACGACTGTCCGAAGTTGACGTGGTCGTTGGGGTGCACGGGGGTCTTCGTCCCCCGTTCCGATCCGGCGGCCTCGTTGGCCAGGTTGGCGATCACCTCGTTGGCGTTCGTGTTGGTGGACGTGCCCGAGCCGGTCTGGAAGACGTCCAGTGGGAAGTGCTCGTCGAACTCGTTCCCCGCGACGCGGGTGGCGGCCTGCGAGATGAGCCGCGCCACGTCCTGCTCGAGGTGGCCGAGCTCGGCGTTCACCTCGGCCGCGGCTCCCTTGATCAGGGCGAGCGCGCGTATGAAGCGAGGCGGGAAGACGATCCCGGACACGGGGAAGTTCTCGACGGCGCGCTGGGTGGACGCGCCCCAGAGAGCCCAGGCGGGCACCCGGACCTCGCCCATCGTGTCCTTCTCGATCCTGAAGTCGTCGCTCATCGGCGGTGGTTCCTCCTCGTAGTGGTGGCCTTCAGCATGACGGCTGGCGCACCGGGCCTGCGACACGGCTCGGTCGGGAGCCGATCCTCACGTGGCGTGGCGCTGCCCGCCGTCGCGGCCGCCCCTCTCGCCGCCCGGCTCGAGGTGAGCCGGCGCACGGCGCCGCATGTGGCGTGAGCCGCCGGCGCAAGCCCCGGAGGGGTGACGGTACCGGCCGCGCGCCGGCGAGGGGCGCCACCTGCCGGCTCGATCAGCCCAGGAGCAGGGCGAGGCCCCCCACCGCGGCCAGGGCGAGCGTGAGCGCGACGAGGAGGGGCAGGGGGGTGCGCGGCAGGGGCCGTCCGGACCGCAGGGCCTCGTCGGCCCGGCGGTAGGCGACGTAGGGCCACACGCCGACCGTCCCCCCGGCGACCACGAGCGTCCCGGCGAGCGCGAGGGCGACCGCCTCGGCCCCCACGTGCAGGAGCTTGCCCACCACGAGCCCCGTCGCGATCATGGCGAGCGAGGTCCGCGCCCAGGCGAGGAAGGTCCGCTCGTTGGCCAGCGAGAACCGGGCGTCCGGGTCGCCCCTTACCGCGGCCACAGGACGACCTGGGTGCAGCGGAACACGGCGAGGGTGCGCTCGGAGTCGTCGGTCACGGTCGCGTCCCAGACCTGGAGCGTGCGTCCTCCCTGGACGAGCGTGGCCGTGCACCGGACGCGCCCGGACGTCGTCGTGGACAGGAAGTTCGCCTTCAGCTCGGCGGTCGTGAACCCGCTCGCCCCCTCGGGGAGCGCGCGCACGCAGCCGTACCCGCAGGCCGTGTCGGCCAGGGTCACGACGGAGCCGGCGTGCAGGAACCCGTTGGGAGCCAGGTGATGGGGGCGGACGTCGAACCCCGCCTCGACGCGCCCGACCTGTACCTCCGCTATCTCGATGCCCATGTAGCCCGGGAGCCGCTCGGCTCCCACGGCGTTGAACGCCTCGGCGTCGACGGGGAAGGGTGTGCGCGCGTCGTCCACGGGGGCACGATA
>DATLFR010000216.1 GCA_035540895.1 Actinomycetota bacterium
CTGCCCGGGAGCCGCCCCGCTCCCGGGCAGGGCTCCCGGTCCGGGTGTCGAACCTGTAGACGTCCGAGAGTCCTACCTGGGGAGCCCGATGATGAGACGCTGCGTCACGCTGGTCCTGGCCCTGCTCGTGGCCGCCCTGTCCGCCGTGGGGAACGCCTCGCTGCCGAGCGCGTCAGCCGAGCCGGACACCCTGCGGGCCGGTTTCGCCGCCCGCACCATCACGCCGATCGGCGAGCCCCCCGAGGGGTGGGACTTCTGGCAGAACCCGAGGTCGGGCGTGTGGAGCGAGCCGTTCGAGGACGCGAACGCGAACGGGTGCTACGACCCGGGCGAGCGCCACACCGACGACGTGCGCAACTCGGTCATCGACCCCCAGTCGACGGGCAAGTGGGACGGCGTCTGGACGAACGCGGGGTTCGGCGGACGGTGCGCGAAGGGCAAGTTCGACGACACGTGGGCGAGGGCGGTGGTCGTGTCGTCCGGGGGGAAGACGGTGGCCATGGTCTCCCTCGACGTGGTCGGGTTCTTCAACGAGGAGATCGAGCAGGCGCGCAAGGAGCTCCTGGCCACCCGGCGCGTCCCGGCGCTCGACGGGTTCATCGTCGCCTCCACGCACACCCACGAGGGCCCGGACACGATGGGCCTGTGGGGCCAGCTCCCGCACGACGGCAAGTTCCCGCTCTACCAGGCGTTCATCCGGGCCCGCATCGTGGAAGCCGTCGTGGCCGCCTACGAGTCGATGGCCCCGGCCGCGGTGAGGTTCGGACACGGACAGGCGACGCACGGCACGCACCCGGTCACGGGGGCGACGCTCCCGATCATCCAGGACTCACGGCCCCCGCAGGTCATCGACCCGGACGTGTGGACGGCCCAGTTCGTCGACCCCGAGGGGGACACGATCGGCACGATCGTGAACTGGTCGAACCACCCGGAGGCGCTGTGGAGCGGCAACCCGATGATCTCGAGCGACTACCCGCACGCGACGCGCGAGATGATGGAGCGCGAGCTGGGCGGGATCTCCGTCTTCTTCTCGGGGAGCGTGGGGGGTCTGATGACCACCCGGTCGGCTCCGCAGGGCCTGACTCCCTACGAGTGGCTGGAGCTGGTGGGTGAGGAGGTCGCGGAGACGGCGATCGCCTCGCTGGAGGGCCAGCCGCTCCTGAGCGACCCGACGCTCGACGTCGCGCACCAGGTCTTCTTCCTGCAGATGGACAACCAGTCGTTGCGCGCCCTCAACACGGCGGGCCTGTTCGACAAGCAGACCTACACGGCCGGGGTCCCCTCGGGTACCTCGGGCGAGACGACGCGCACCGAGATGTACGCGGTCAAGCTGGGTCCGGCCGTCTTCGTCACGGTGCCCGGGGAGCTCTTCCCCGAGATCGCGCTGGGCGTCTACGGGAGGCCGGACTGTCCGGCGGCCGACACCGGTCGACCCCACGAGCCCGGCATCCGCCAGCAGTTCCCGGACTCCAGCTACCACTTCGTACTCGGGCTCGGGATGGACGAGCTCGGCTACATCGTCCCCGGGTACGACTTCTGGTCGGTCGGGGTGGACCGTCCGTCCGGCCGCGGAAACAACGACCCCAGCAACCCGCAGCGGTGGGCGAGCCGGGAGCTCGGCTCCTCGAGCGCCCTGACCTACATCGGGGTGGAGCAGGCGACGGACCCGTGCGGCGTCCGCCACTACGAGGAGACGGTCTCGGCCTCGAGCGTGATGGCTCCCGTCGTCGCGTGCACGGCCGCCCAGCTGGCCGGACGCGACCCCTGGTCCGACCTCGCCGCGTACCCCGCGTGCTCTCCCGAGAACACGAAGACGGGACCGATGGGCACGCGGCCCACGAACCTGCTCGACTAGCGCTCTGGGGGCCGCGGCGCTGCGCGCCGCGGCCCCCAGCTAACCCGCGTAGATTCCGCCGTCGATCACGAGCGCCTCGCCCGTGACGAACGCAGCGTCGTCGGACGCCAGGTACAGCACCGCCTTCGCCACCTCCTCCGGGCTCCCGAGCCTCCCGAGGGGCTGACGCGCGACGAGCGCGGCGCGGGCTGCCTCGGGATCGGGGGCCTCCGAGAGCAGGCGTCCCACCCAGGGGGAGTCGACCGTGCCGGGGCAGACGCAGTTGCACCGCACCCCGGTGCCGGCGTACTGGATCGCCACCTGCTTCGTGAACGCGATCACCGCCCCCTTCGTGGCGCAGTAGGCCGCACGGTCGCGCAGCCCGATCATCCCGGCCACCGAGGCGGTGTTCACGATCGCGCCTGACCCGGCGGCGAGCATGTGGGGCAGCGCGTGCTTCGTGCCCAGGAACACGCCGCGGCAGTTGACCGCGAAGAGCCGGTCCCACTCCTCCACCGTGCAGGAGACGGGATCGGCGGTGGACCCGATCCCGGCGTTGTTGCAGAGCACGTCCAGCCGCCCCGTCTCCCCGACCGCCGTCGCGATCAGGCGCTCGACGTCGTCCGGAGAGGAGACGTCGCACGCCACGGCGACCGCGGCCCCCGAGATGGTGTCCATGACCAGGTCGGCCCCCACCACGGTCGCCCCCTCGGCCGCGAACAGCCTCACCATCTCCGCCCCGATCCCCGAGCCGGCGCCGGTGACGACGACCGTCCTGCCCTCAAACCGCGACATGCCTACCTCCGATCACCGTGCGTCCGGCGAAGCGAGCGGCCTCGCCGAGCTCGGCCTCGATGCGCAGGACCCGGTTCCACTTGGCCGTCCGCTCCGACCGCATCGTCGAGCCGACCTTGATCTGACCCGCCCCCCACCCGACGGCCATATCCGACATCCATGAGTCCTCGGTCTCGCCCGAGCGGGCCGAGACGACGGCCGCGTACCCGGCCTCGGCGCACCGGCGCACGACCGATGCCGCCCCGCTCACCGTCCCGGTCTGGTTCGGCTTCACGAGGACGGAGTTGGCGGTCGCGGAGCCGATGCCGGTCTCGAGACGGGCCAGGTCGGTCACGAACAGGTCGTCGCCGAGCAGCTGCACCCGCGAGCCGAGACGGACGGTCGCCTCCCGCCAGCCCTCCCAGTCGTCGTCGGCCAGGGGGTCCTCGATCGAGACGATCGGGTGGGCGTCGCACCAGCCTTCGAGCATGGAGACCAGCTCGCCTGCGTCGAGGACCCTCTCCTCGGCGGCGAGGGTGTACCGTCCCGCGTCGTGGAACTGGGTGGCTGCTACATCGATGGCGATCGCCGCCTGGGAGCCGGGTTCGAGCCCCGCCCTCTCGATGCCGGACGCCAGCAGGTCGAGCGCCTCCCGGTTCGAGCCGAGCGGGGGACCGAGCCCACCCTCGTCGGCGATGAGGGCCGAGACCAGCCCACGCTCGGCGCAGAGCTCGGCCGTTGCCCGCCTCACCCGCCAGGCCCACTCGATCGCCTCCGCGAAGGAGTGGGCGCCGACCGGGACGACGAGGAAGTCCTGGACGTCCACCGCCCGCGCGGCGTGGGCTCCCCCGGACAGGATGTTCACCATCGGCATGGGGATCAGCGGGTCTCCCAGCCTGCGCCAGAGGGGCTCCCCGGCGTCCTCGGCGGCGGCGAGAGCGGAGGCGACGGACACCGCCAGCACCGCGTTCGCCCCGAGGGTCCCGAGGTTCGGGGTGCCGTCCGCGGCCCGCAGGGCGGCGTCCACCGCTTCCTGGTCGGCGGCGTCCAGGCCGTGGACGGACGCGGCCAGGGGTCCGTTCACGTTGCCGACCGCCGTCCGGACCCCCCGGCCCCCGTATCGGTCCCCCCCGTCGCGGAGCTCGTGCGCCTCATAGGTCCCGGTCGACGCCCCGGACGGCACGATGGCCTGTCCGCGCGCGCCTGTCGCGAGGACCACCTCGCAGGCGACGGTCGGTGTGCCCCGGGAGTCGAGCGCCTCCCACGCCCAGACGCGCTCGATCGCGCTCACCGCGATCCCTCCAGCGCGCTCCATGCGCCCTCCAGGGTGTCGGGGGGACGGTCGAGCAGTCGGCGGGCCACGGCCCGGGCCACCTCCCGCTCGGGCCCGGTGAGGTACTCGGCCGGGGACTTCCCGTCGACGCGCGCGGCCATGAGGCACCCCACGTGCCCGTTCACGTAGGCGGGCTCCCGGTCGGGCGGACCCTGAGCCAGGTACGCCTCGTTGAAGGCGGAGGACGCCGCCCGGTATGCCGACGCGTCCTGGGGCCGGTGGATCGCCTTCAGCATGAGGTGGTTCGTCATGAAGGCGCGGTCGAACGCGGGGTCGCCGAAATGGGCGACCTCGGCGTCCACCACCCAGACCCCGCCCGGGCCGGCCAGGATGTTCTTCGGCGACAGGTCGCCGTGAACGAGGCAGGCCCGCGAGCTCTCCATCCGATCCACGAGGGCCGCGACGGCCGATGCGATCTCGGGGCGGCGGCGGATCACCGTCCGGTGATAGGGGTCGACGCGCAGCTGCTCGAAGGCTTCGTGGTCACCGAACCTGCGCGCGTACGTGTCGGGGTCGGCGGTCTCGCGGTGCCAGACGCCGACCACCCGCCCCACCTCCGCCGCCACGCGGGTATCCACCTGCCCATGGAGCAGATCCTGCTTCCAGTCGGTCCAGCCGTCCGGTGCCTCCTCGATCACGAGCGCGCACGCGTCCGGGTCGGCGTCGAGCACCGCTGGGACGCTGCCCGGGGTGAGCTCGGCTCCCAATCGGAGCACGTCCGCCTCGGTCATCGCCCTCTCCCGCTTCGCGAACCACTCGTCCTCCACGCGCAGGCGCGGCAGCGACTGCTTCACGACGACGCGCAGGGACGGCGTCCGGACGGCCAGCACGACGTTGGACACTCCGCCCCCGAGCTCCACGACCTGGGCCTCGGACCCGCTCTGGACGAGGCCGCGACCGACGAGGTGGTCCACGACGGTGCCCGGAGTGAGGAGGTCGGCGCTCATCGCGCCTCAGCCCTGGAAGATGACGCGGTAGTACGTCTCGGCGTACTGCAGCGCGACGAGCACGGCGCCGCGCACCGTCGCGTTCGGACCGAAGGCCCACGGCTTGATCTCCACCTGCGACGTCGCCTGCGGGAGCGCGTGCTCGAGGGCCGCCTCACGCAGGGGACCGAGGAGCGGCTCCCCCGCTCCCGCGATGCCACCCCCGATCACCACGATCTGCGGGTTGAAGAGGTTGATCAGCCAGGACACGGCGACGCCGATGCGGCGCCCGGCGTCTCGCAGCACCTCGAGCGAGAGCTCGTCGCCCTCGGCGGCAGCGGCGGCCACGTCCTCGGCCCGCAGGTCCTCGTCGCTGCCGTCGAGGGTCGTTCCGCGTCCGGACGCGACGGCCTCCCGGACGGCGCGCACGATCGCCCGCGCGTCCGCCTCCGCCTCGAGGCAGCCGACCTTCCCGCAGTTGCAGGGCTGCGAGGCGCCCGGCAGGTGGCAGTGTCCGATCTCGCCCGCCAGCCCCGAGGCTCCGTGCAGCAGGCGTCCCTCGGTTATGAACGCGGCGCCGATGCCCCGTCCGATGTACAGGAGCACGGCGTCCTGCGCGCCCCGGGCGACCCCCTCGACGTGCTCGACGACGAGGGCGGCGTCCACGGTGTTCACGACGTAGACCGGCACGCCCAGCGACGCGGTCAGCGTGGCCGCGACCGGGACGTCCTTCCATCCCAGGTTCGGCGCGAGCAGGCAGACACCCGTGTGCAGGTCGACGAGGCCGGGGAGGCAGACCCCCACCGCCCCGAGCCGCTTCAGGCTCGCCCCCGCTGCGGCGACGGACCGGTGCACGCTCTCGCTGATCCTCTGGAGCGCGGCCGACGCGTCGCCATGCGGGGTGGACATCTCCGTGCGCTCGAGCTCCTCACCCCGGGCGTCGGCCACGACGATCGTGGTCCGCTTCACCCCGACCTGGATCCCGACCAGGAACTGCGACCGGCCGTTGAACTCGAGCAGGATCGGGGGGCGGCCCCCTCCCGAGGTCGTCTGCCCGGGCCCGATCTCGCGGACCAGCCCCTCCGCGATCAGGTCGTCGATGATCGCGGATACGGTCGGTTTGGCCAGCGACGTCTGCTTCGCGATGGCCGCACGCGAGATGGGGCTGTTCTCCTTGATCACGTCGAGGACGAGCGAGCGGTTGAGCTCGCGCATCAAACTGTGGTCGGCGCCCGACCCGATAGGCCGCTTGCTCACGGCCGTGCCCGCGACACCCGTCGCGCCCCCCTTCACTGAGCTCGGTACAGGTCGACTCACGCTACCAGAGCCCTCCGACGGCTCAGCTGCCACCAGAGGGATTGTAAACCTACTTCACCGAACTCAGCGGCTGAACGCGAAATGGGTCGTCATCGCCTCCGCGGCCGCTTCCGGGTCCCCCGCGACGATGGCGGCAGCGATGTCCTCGTGGTGTCCGAGCGCGATCTCCACGGCCCGGCGGTCGCGTGTGTGCGCGCGGCGGTACGTCACGTCCATGAAGCTGCGGATCACCTCGTGCATCGCCTCGAGCACGAGCGCGATGGCCCGGTTCCCGGACAGGGACGCGACCGCGATGTGGAACGCGACGTCGTGGTCGTTGAAGTCCCGCTCGGACCGTGCCCTGCGCATGCCGTGCAGCGGCACGTCCAGAGCCTCGCGCTTGCGGGCCGCGTCGGGAGCCGCCGCCGCGAGCGCGGCCGCCCTCGTCTCCAGGCTGGCGCGCGCCACCAGGAACTCGTCCACCTCGATCCCTTCGAGGTGGGCCCAGACGCGCAGGACCGAGCTCAGGATGTCACTGGAGGGGGCCGCCACGACGGACTCGCGACCCTGGCGGCGCTGCAGGACGCCCAGCGACGAGAGCCCGGCCAGGGCCTCCCGTATGACGAGGACGCTGACCCCGTAGGTCCGGGCGAGCTCGCCGCTCGAGGGGAGAGGGTCCCCCTCGGCCAGCTCCCGGTCGACGATCATCTTCAGGACGGCGTCGGCCGCTTGGTCGGCGAGCGACCGGAACCGGACCGGGTCGCCGTCGTCGTCGTGCGACGCGCGGTCGCGGTCGCCGGGCACGGCCAGGACCGTCCACCGCCGTCCGTCGGTGCGTCGCACGGTCCCGGTCTCGGCCAGCATGGCCACGGCCTCGCGCGTGACCGTACGCGAGACCCCCAGCCGCTCGGCGAGCGTCGATATCGGCGGGAGGTCGTCTCCCTCGTCGAGACCGTCGTCCCTGATCAGGTCGGCCAGGCTGCGCACGACCTCGTCGGCGAGGGGCCTGCGTCTCAGCGACCCCGTGGTCACGGCATCGCCTCGTCGAGCACCTCGGCCAGGTGCCTCACCGGCATCGTCTCGCCCCGTCTGGCCATCCGCCCCTCGAGGTGCAGCAGGCAGGACTGGTCGCACCCCACGAGCATCTCGGCTCCCGACGAGGCCAGGGAGTCGAGCTTGTCGTCGGCCATCGCCACCGAGATCTCGGGCTGCTTCACCGAGAAGAGACCTCCGAACCCGCAGCAGCGGTCGTCGCCCGTCCAGGCCACGACCTCGTGTCCGGACCGGCGCAGGAGGTCGAGCGGCTCCTCCCGGACCCCCAGCTCCCGCAGCATGTGGCAGGAGTGGTGGTAGCCGACCCGGACGCCCTCGGCCGAAGCCGACACCGGGTCGGCCGCGACCAGCTCGGAGAACTCCTTCACCCGGGAGCCGAGCTCCTCGGACAGCCGGCGGGCGTGGGGGTCGCCCACTATCGAGAAGAGCTCCGGCCAGGTGACGCGGATCATCGTCGCGCAGCTCCCAGCCGGAACGCAGACCACGTCGCTCGCCTCGTCCGTCAGCGCGCGCAGGGTGGTGCGGGCGACGGTGGCCGCCTCCTCGGCCAGACCTACGTTCCAGGCCGGCTGGCCGCAGCAGGTCGCATCTCGCGGGACCGAGACCTCGTAACCCGCCCGGCGCAGGACGCGCACCGCCGACACTCCAACCTGCGGGGCGACCGTATCGACCACGCAGGTGGGGAAGAGCGCCACCCGGGAGGCCGTCATCGGCACCCCCGGACGGTGAGCGTGATCGTCGACGCCTTCAGGACCTCCTCGTCGCCGGAGGGGTCCTGGTCGGCTACGGTCCCGTCCGGACAGTCGACCTCCTCCCCCGTCACCTCGTCCACGGCACGGACGAGGAACCCCATATCGGTCAGGTCCTCACGGGCGTCGGACACGTCCGCGCCCACGACGGACGGGACGGTCACGGGATCGTCGGAGAAGACCCGCGGCTCAGGGGTGCAGGCGGTGAGGAGGAAGAGCACCAGCCCGGCCGCCCGCGAGATCATCGGGGTACCCCCGGGTCCCCGCGTCGCTCGCGGATGGGAGCCGGTCCGCGCTGGGCGGGCCGCACAGCGAGCGGACGGGGGTCGGGCTGGGTGGAGCGCAACCATCGGCCGGCGAGCGCGGCTACCCCGCACGTGCCGAGGAAGGCGATCGCGTGAGCGTCGTTGGGGCTCGGCCCGCCACGTGCGACCCAGTCCGCGGACCGCGTCACGAGCGGGATGGTGGCCGCGACGGTCGCCCCCACGAGCCCGGCCGCGACCAGGACCGCCCCCAGCGTCGCCCGCCACCTGCCCACCCCCCAGG
>DATLFR010000217.1 GCA_035540895.1 Actinomycetota bacterium
GGCGTACCGGGGGAGTTGGGGGCGATCACCGTGCTGCTGGTGAGGGAGTTCCTCGCGTTCGCGGGCGGGGGCGTGCCGCACTCCTGTCCCGCCTGGGGAGCCCACAGCGTCCCTCCCTGCAGGCCGGGCCGCGCCCAGGCGATCACGACGGTGACCTGACGCAGGGGGTAGACACCGTTGGTCGGGGTGCCTGCGCCCGTCACGTATATCCACCTGGTCAGGGTGGAGGGGCCGCGCTGGATGCCGGTCTGGCAGTGCGGCGTGAAGGGGTGGCCGCTGACGCTCGCGGCGTACTGCAGGGGCTGCGCGTTGTAGAAGCGGGCGCCGCCGCTCGTCGTGATGGCGGGGTCCGTCGCCAAGGTGGGGTCGCTCGGGTCGAGGCCCACGTTCGAGAAGGAGAGGGCCCGAGCCGTCTCGAGGACCTCGTTGGCGTCTGCGACCGAGACCGTCCGCTGCCGGCTGTGCAGCAGCCCCTTCATCCCGGAGCTCATCAGCCCGGCCATGGCGATCCCGACGACGCCGAAGATGGCGATGGCCACCATGGTCTCCACCATGGTGAATCCGTCTTCCCTCTTGCGAGTGTGCATCGACACGGGTCCTCCTCCGTCCTCTACACGGATGAATCGACGCGGGGGCACCCGGAGTTACGGCGCCGGACGGGTGATCTTCGCTGGTCAGGACGGGCTAGACACGACCTGACCAGGGGGTTCCCGCGGACCGCCTGGACACGCGGGCGAAGAGGGGCGAACCGGACGGCGACGCTCGCGTCTATGCGCGCCGATCGCCGTGCGGGGACATGGAGGCGCGTCTATCCGCCAAGGGAGCTACGGCTTGCAGATGCGGCAGGGTCGGAGGCCGCGGTCCTCCGCGTCCTCGGGGGTGATGAACTCGGCGTCCTGGCGTCCCTCGGCGAGATGGCAGTCCGGCAGGTGGTAGCTGGACGCCCCGGCCACGACCAGACCGTCCCCGGTGCCGGCGACGGCGGGCATGAGCGCGGTGGCGCCCGCGACGGAAGGGGCCCGCTCGATGGCCGCCTGGAGCTCGGAGAGCCGGGTCTCCAGGTAGGCGCGCTCCTCGCGCTGGTTCTGGATGAGCATCAGCGCCGATCCCACGATCACGAGGCATATCCCGGCCACGCCGCCCGAGATCAGGTAGGGGAACTGGCTGGGGACCCGGTCCAGCGACGCCGCCCCGTTCCACCCCATGAAGATGAAGATGAAGCCGAGGATGGTGACGCCGACCCCGAGCTGACCACCGAGCTTGTCCCACCTGATCTTCAAGTCGTCATCCTCCCAGGTACGTCGTTCGGAGATCGGCCGCCCGCGCCTCCTCGCCGACGCCATGGTAGATCAGCGTCCCCTTCTCGAGGATCAGCACCCGGTCGGCGTAGGGGAGCACCCCCACGTTCTGCTCGACGATTATGACGGTTGTCCCGTCCTCGTTGATCCGGGCGACGACCTCGAAGACGGTCTTGGCGAGCAGCGGAGACAGACCGAGGGACGCCTCGTCCACGAGCAGGAGCCTCGGCTTGGACATGATCGCCCGGCCTATCGCGAGCATCTGCTGCTCGCCGCCGGACAGCGTCCCCGCCAGCTGGTCCTCACGCTCGGCGAGCCGCGGGAAGTACTCGAAGACCAGCTCGCGGCGCTCCTCGACCTCCTTCGCTGAGTGGCGTTTCGTCCAGGCTCCCAGGCGCAGGTTGTTCGAGACCGAGAGCGAGGGGAAGACCCGGCGGCCTTCCGGACACAGGGAGATCCCCATGCGGACGAGCTCGGGCGGCGACTTGCCCGCGATCTCCACCCCGTCGAAGCGGATCGAGCCGGCGCGGGGCTTCACCACCCCGGCGATCGCGGAGACGGTGGTCGTCTTGCCGGCGCCGTTCAGCCCGAACAGGACGGCCGTCTCGCCCTCCTCCACGCTGAAGCTGATCCCCATGATCACGGGGAAGGCGTAGCTGACCTTGAGATCCTCGACCTCGAGCAGCGCCATCAGGAGGCCTCGCTGTCCGCGCCAAGGTAGGCCGTGATGACCTCCGGGTGGTTGCGTACGTAGTCGGGCGGGCCCTCGGCGAGGAGCTGTCCGAACGAGAGGCAGTACACGTAGTCGCAGACCCTGACGACCATCGGGACGTGGTGCTCGATCATCGCGATCGAGAGTCCGAACCGCTTGCGGAGCTCGAGGAGCGTGTCGCCCAGCTCCTCGGACTCCTCCGGTCCCATGCCGGAGGTTGGCTCGTCCAGCAGGAGGATGTCCGGGTCGGTGGCGAGAGCCACGGCGAGCTCGACGCGCTTCAGCTCGCCGTACGGGAGACCGGCCACCTGCTCGTTGGCCAGCCGCCGCAGGTCCAGCAGGTCGAGGACCAGCTCCGACCTCTCGGCCAGCTCGGCCTCGGTGCGCATCGTGCGCGGGATGCCTAGCATCCCGGCGATCGTCGCGTACTCGGCTCGGAGGTGCTGGGCGGTCTTCAGGTTCTCCATCACCGTCGATCCCTTCACCATCCCGACGTTCTGGAAGGTGCGACCCATCCCGAGCGCGCTGCGCTCGTGGACGCTCAGCTCGGTGATGTCGTGGCCCTTGAAGTACACCCGCCCCTCGTTGGGCGTGTAGAAGCCGGTGATGATGTTGAAGGTCGTCGTCTTCCCGGCTCCGTTCGGACCGATGATCCCCACGATCTCCCACTCGCCGACCGCGATGGAGATCTCGGTGGCGGCCTGGACCCCGCCGAACCGGATGGAGCAGGACCGCGTCTCAAGCACGGACATCGGTGATCTGCACCTCCTTCGCACCGCGGTCGTGGATATCGAACGGCCGGCCCGCGAACCACTGGATGAACGGGCGGAGCTGCTGGCCGATGCCGCCCGGGAACTGGGTGAGCGTCAAGAGCAGCAGGATGGGGCCTATGACGAGCTCGGCCACCTCGATCCGCAGCTCGGGCAGGCCGAGGGTGTCCACGAACAGCCACCCTAGGATCCCCACCAGGAACTTGAGCACGGTCCCGATCACCGGCAGGTGAGGGATCTCCTCGATCAGGTAGCCGATGAGCGCGAAGAAGACGCCGCCGATCACCACACCCGTGCGGCTGCGGAGCCCGCCTACGACCGTCATGAGGATGAAGAGCAGCGCGAGCTGGAAGTTGAAGAGGACGCTCGTGACCTGGCTCTCGTTATGCGCGTACAGCGCGCCCCCCAACCCGGCGAAGACGCCCGAGACCGCGAATGCGAAGAGGGTGAACGCCTTCACGTTGATCCCGAAGGTCGAGGCGACGCGCGGGTTCTCGCGCAGGGCGAGGAGCGCTCGGCCCCCCTTCGTGGCCATCATCCGGTGATCGACCCACAGCACTACCCCCAGCAGCGCCAGGCAGAGGTAGTAGTAACGGTGGGAGGTGTCGAAGCCGGGGGGTTTCGGGGCGGGCTGTCCCGCCGCCCCGCCCGTGAGGGCGGGGATCTTGAACAGGCTGGCCTCCGCCAGCAGGCCGTAGGCCAACGTGAGGAGCGCGAAGTACAGGCCCCGGACCCGCAGGGCGACCAGCCCGAGGATGAGCGCCTGCACCGCGCCCACGGCCATCGCGGACAGGACCGCTATCGGGAACTCCTGTCCGGCCACCGAGACCATGTAGGCGGAGGTGAACGCGCCGATCCCGACGAACGCCTGGTGCCCCAGCGATATCTGGCCGGTGTACCCGATCAGCACGTTGAGCGAGAGCGCGATGATCGCGTAGGTGATCCCGCGCGTGTACTTCGTCAGGACGAAGTCGAGCTGGGTCAGCGGGAAGAGCAGGACGAGCGCGGCCAGCGGGACCCCGGCCGCGGCCCTGGCCAGCCACCCCTTCGCGCCCGGCCGGAAGTCGTCGCTGGGAGCCTGGTGCCCCTCCTGCGGGATCGGGTCGACGACCTGGCTGACCGAGATCTCCTCGGTGGCGTCGGAGACGGCGCGCTTGATCATGCCGACTTACCGAGCAGCCCCTGCGGCCGCAGCGCGAGGACGAGGAGGAGGATCAGGAAGATCATCACCTTGTCGGGGCCCGGGATGAACGCGAGGGCGGACTGGCGCAGCGCGAAGGACTCGGCCACGCCGACGATCGCGCCCCCCACGAAGGCCCCCGGCATGCTCGTCATCCCTCCCAGGACGGCGGCGGTGAAGCCGGGGATGAGCGCACCGGACGACCCGACCGTGAGGTAGCCCGGACCGAAGCTGCCCCCGATCGGAACGCTGAGGATGCCCGCGACGGCTCCCAGCAGGGCGGCGAGCACCCAGGTGAAGCTCGAGAGACGCTTCACGCTGATCCCCACCAGCTCCGTGGCCGTCGGCTCCTGGCTCGCTCCGATGATGGCGAGACCCAGGTTGGTCCGGTTGAAGAAGTAGGCCAGGATCCCACCGAGGATCAGGAGAGCGGCGATGAGGATCAGCTGTTGGTCGGACACGTTGACCCCGAACGGCGAGATGCGGCCCAGCTCTCCGGATATCGGGCGCACCTGGCGCAGGAGTGCGCCCCCGATCCAGAACTCGAGCCCGATGGCCAGGAGCGCGACGCCTGCGGTCGCGACCAGCAGGATGACGCGGGGCGCGTCGAACAGGGGACGGATCACCAGCCGCTCCGTCAGGAGACCGAACGCGATCGCGGCCACGATCCCAGCCAGGATCGCCAACAGGTAGGGGACACCCCTCTCGAGCAGGATCCACAGGGTGTAGACGGCGACCGTGCCGAACTCGCCCTGCGCGAAGTTGAAGACCCCGCTCGACTTGTAGATCAGGACCAGGCCCAGCGCGACGAGCCCGTAGAACGAGCCGAAGACGAGACCGTTGACGAGCGCGGAGCTGTTCCCGCTGATGATCAACAGCAGGACGACGATGATCGTCGAGGCGCCGCCGACGGCGCCCCTGGGCAGGTCTCCCAGCTTCGGCATCCTCAGAAGGATGAAACGAACATGGCCACGGTGTCGAACTCGCGGCGGTTGCAGTTCATCTTCAGGAGGGTGATCTGCGAGGCTCCGAAGTGCGGGACGTTGCCGTACTTGACCGGTGCGTAGACGTTCGTCGCGAAGGTCTTCCCGGACTTCAGGGTCGATATGAAGCTCTGGCGGCTGATGTCCGGACCGGTCGCCTCCACCATCAGGCGGATGCTCTTCTCGAGACCCCACAGCAGGATGCCGATGTCGTCCGGCTCGTTCCCCGCCCCGTTCTTCTGCCGGTAGGCGGGACGGTAGTCCTTGTCCTGCTGGTCGATCTTGTCCAGCTGCACCATCGGGGACAGGTACCGCACGTCGGCGTTGGGTGAGTTCGAGCAGATACCCGCCGCCACGAGGTTGAGACCGTTCGACAGGCCCGGCCCGACGAAGGTCGGGAAGTAGGTGTTCGAGGTGGCCCCACCAACCAGGTAGATGAAGACGGTGGGGGAGATGAGGGCGTAGACGACCTCCGCGCCGTCATCCTTCAGGTTCCCGGCGATCGTACGCGCCTGGTTGGCGTTGGCGTCCTTGGGGAGCCGGTAGGTCTTCAGGGGGGTCAGGCCGGCCGCCCCGAGCTCCTTGCGGATCGACTCGTTCGTCTCGTCCAGCAGGGGGCTGTCGGTGAGGACGATACCGACCTTCGTCTTGCCCTGGACCTGGTTCTTGATCAGCTGGCCGATCTGCACGTTCTGCTGGTTGTACGTCTCGGAGAGCGCGAAGTAGTTGGGGAGGTTGCGGAACCCGCCCTCCGTGACGCCCGGGGACAGGTAGGGCACGCCCACCGTGTTCGCGTACTTCGCGCACGCCTCGATCTGGTCGGCTCCCGCGCCGCCGATCAGCAGGAAGACCTTCTCCCGCTGGACCATGTCCTTGCACGCGTCCACGGCGCTGGACGGGTTGAACTTGTCGTCGCGGTAGACGACCTTCAGGGACCTGTTCCCGGCTCCCGCGATCTTGCCTGCGAAGCGCGAGTAGACCTCGATCCCCTTGTCGAAGGTCTGGATGGCGGCCGCCCCGGTGATCGGAGCGTGGATGCCGATGCGGATCTCGTCGCGCGAGATCCCTGTCCGGT
>DATLFR010000218.1 GCA_035540895.1 Actinomycetota bacterium
GGGAGGTGGGGCAGGGGCGGGCTCGGCCGCCAGGGCTCCGATGGCCAAGAGCGACGTCACCACCCCCACGGCGATGGCGACACGCTCGCGGGCGTTCAGGATGGACAACACGGATCCAGCCTAGCGAGGGCATGGGGTTCCCGCCGCCCGCAGGAGGACGCCGCGACCAGCGTTGATCCAATGGCGAACATTCACAAGGGCGGCCGGACGCGCCAGAAATCGGGTATTGACGGGACGATATATGCGCCATAAAGTGCTCATGTCTCCGCGCCGCGGAGCGGAGACGAGGCCTCAAGGAAAATCGGTCCGACCCGGGGGCGAAGGGGAAGGGTCTCCGGGTTCGGGCCGATCTTCCACTCCCAGAGACTGGCCTGTGGAAAGGCTGTTGATCCTGTGGATGACGGGGCCATTCGGACCCCTGAACCGCCCCTGGACCGTCGGTATCCGCCCGGATAGCGACACAGCGACGGATCGACCAGGGCTCTCGGGAGGTTGCGCACCTGGCGCGGACGAGCGCAGAAATGGTGGCCTAGAGAGCGCGATATCGGTCCGTCGGTTGTGCGCGAGCGGTGCCGATCGGCGCTCGCGACAGTGCGCTCTGCAGCACCTCGATATCCGCGTTGGAAACGCTCTCTTCGGCGCTCAGCGCGGACAGGGAGGCCTCAACCGCGTGGCGGACCGTGGGGTCTCGGGGCAGTAGGGCGAGCGGGTCGAGGAACACGACGCGGGCCAGACGTCCGGCGGCGTTGTAGCCGAGGATCAGGTCCCCCACCTCGCGCGTGTGCCAGATGCGCCCGTACGAGACGGTTAGAGCGGCCACCCTGTGCTTCCTCATGACGACCAGGCTGGGAACCCGCATGCGCACCTCCAACCGGAGTACAGCGCGTGCGGGCAGTGCGGGATGTGATGCCCGTCACAGGCCGCGTGAGACCTCGGTCACCCGAGAGGACGCCCCCCAGCGGCGGCCCCTCGATGCGTGGCCGAGGCCTCGGCCTCAGCCCGCGACCGCGACGCGCAGCCGGGGAGCGGGGACCGTCTCCTGACGCTCCTCGGGGGTCATCTCGTGGACGACCGTCGCCCGCGGCCAGGTGCGCTTCAGCAGCCGCGCGACCCGGGCTGAGCGGGCACCGACGACGCCTGCGCCGACGAGAACCGTGTCGGGGGCCCGGTCGAGCGAGGCGACGGCCGTGATGACCTCCGCGATCGAGCCGGCCTCGCCGGTCACGGTCATGCCTCGACGCTCGATCGCGCGCTTCATAGCGCTGCGACGCTCCAGGTCGGAGTCGATGAGGAGAACGGTTTCCATGAGCGCACCTCCTGTTGCTGCGACGGTTGCTGCTTTCCCTCAACCGGCGAAACGAACCGCCGTCGCCCTCCCGTCGGCCCACTTTCAGAACGTGTGTTCCGGGTCCGGGCCGGGGGCGTCCACTCCTGGGCCTGTGGCACCCTGAGGGGGTGACCACGGAATCCCCCGAGCTCGAGGCCGCGCTCTGGGGGGAGCTCGTCCACCTGGGGATACCCGCCCGTCCGGTCGTGCTCCCGACGCCCTGGCGGGTCGGGGCGGTGGTCGCGTACCTGTTCCCGGGCGATCCGGTCACCCTCGTCGACGCGGGGTACGACACGCCGGAGGCGCGGGCCGGCTTCCAGGCGGCCTTCGCCGCCGCCGGTCGCGACCCGTCCGAGCTGGAACGGATCATCGTGACCCACGGCCACTCCGATCACTTCGGCTGCGCGGCCTGGCTGCAGTCGCTGTCGCGGTGCGAGGTCGTGATCCACGAGTCGGATCTCGAGCGGATGCAGGAGTGGATGACCGACCGCCCATCGGCCATGCGCGCCGTCTACCTGCCCCTCGGGGTGCCCGAGGAGGCGCTCTCGCGCTTCTTCGGGGACGACGACGAGTCGGCCTCCCAGCCCGCCGCGACGGCGATGAAGGGAGGCGAGAGCTTCGCGGCCGGGGGCACGACCCTGCGGGTGGAGCACCTGGGGGGGCACTCCGCGGGCCACGTGATAGTGGTGGACGAGCCCACCGGGGCCGTGTTCGCGGGGGACTACCTGCTCGCGCACACACCCACGAACTCCGGGTTGGACCTCGACGCGTCCCATCCGACCGGTCGCGCCCCGACGCTGTCGTGGTACAACGCCGGGCTCGAGCGATTGGCGTCCATGGACGTGCCCGTCGTCTTCCCGGGCCACGGACCGCCGATCTCGCGGCACGCCGGCCTGATCGGCAGGCGGCTGGCGAAGAGCGCGAAGCGGACGGAGCACGTCCTGGCGGGGCTGGCGCGGCACGGGCCGTGCACGCCCGTCGAGCTCGCCCTGGAGATGTACGGTCAACGTGTCCTGCGCGACCCGTGGGGGTTCATGGGAGACGTGGTCGGCCGCCTGGACCTGCTCGTGGAGGATGGGCGTGCCCGGTCCCGGCAGCGGGAAGATGGGGTGTGGATCTTCTGGGTCAGCGACGACGAGGGAGGACAGGATGCCTGAGGCAGTCATCGTGGGAGCGGTCCGGACGCCGATCGGGCGAGCGCGGAAGGGCTCGCTGGTCGACGTGCGTCCGGACGACCTGCTCGCCTTCGCCCTGTCCAAGGCCGTCGAGCGCTCGGGGATAGAGCCCGCCGATATCCAGGACGTCTACGTCGGGTGCGGGTTCCCCAACGGGGAGCAGGGGATGAACGTGGCCCGGGTCGCGACCCTCCTGGCAGGCCTCCCGGAGACGGTGCCGGCGACGACCGTGAACAGGTTCTGCGCCTCCTCCCTGCAGGCGATCCGCATGG
>DATLFR010000219.1 GCA_035540895.1 Actinomycetota bacterium
CTTGAAGCTCACGCCGGCGGTGTAGGTGACGGTCCCATCCTCGTCGATCTTCGCGTCGCCGTGCGCAGGGTCGCCCACGGCGACCACCGTGAGCGCGTCGCCGTCGGGATCGGTGTCGTTGGCGAGGACATCGACCTTGACGGTCCCGTACTGGGGCGCCGAGGTCTCGTCGTCTGCGCCGGAGGGCGCATCGTTCACTGGGCGCACGGTGATCGTGACCGTCGCCTGGGCGCACGCTCCGTCCTCGTCGCATGCTCTGTACGTGAACGAGTCCGTTCCGTGGAAGTCGGGCAGCGGGGTGTAGACGAACTCACCTCGGGAGCCCATGTCGAGCGACCCTCTGTCGACCCCTGACGTGAGCGAGCTCGTCAGGGGGTCGCCATCGGCGTCGCTGTCGTTGTGGAGGACGCCCGGAGGAGGCACCGCCAGGCGCCGATCCTCGTCCACGGCGAACGCGTCGGCACCCGCGACGGGCGCCTGGTGAACGCGGAACGTGTACGCCGCGCCCGCGTCGGTGGCTCCGGCATCGTCGCGCGAAGCCCCGATCGTCACGTTGTCGCCGGACAGGGCCACGGACACCCCGACGATGTCCGACTGGCTCCGGCTCGGCGCGGTGATCTTCGTCTCCTCGACCCATCTCGTTGGAGACCGGACGAACGAGTACGCGGCGCCCCTCTCGCCGTCGTCGCCGGGGGCTCCCACGACCGCGCGCTCGCCCGAGGCGGCGACGGAATGACCGAACAGGTCGAGGTGGGCGCCGTCGCCCGCGAGCAGCTTCGCTTCGTGACCCCACAGGCCGCCGAAACCGAAGAACACGTGGGCCGACCCTGAATCGACCCCCCGGTCGTCGTCACCGGGAGCGCCGATGACCGCTGTCGTCGACGACAACGCCACCGACGTCCCGAAGCCGTCCGAGGCGGCTCCATCTGGTGCCCGGAGGCTCGCCCGGCGGGACCACGACGAGCCCGTACGACCGAAGACCTGGGCCGCCCCCGCGTTCGCGCCTTTGACGTCGTCGCCGGGTACGCCGACTACGAGGTCGTCACCTGACACGGCGAGGGCGCTTCCGAACCTGTCTGCTGTCGAGCCGCTCCCGGGGGTGAGCTTGGTCTCCTGGGTCCACTGGCCCCCCGACCGGCCGAAGACGTAGACGGACCCGGAGGAGCTGCCGTCGTCATCGTCCTCCGGGGCGCCGAGGACCACCGTGTCGCCGGACGCTGCCACGGCCGCGCCCAGATGGTCGAAGGCTGCCCCGTCCGCGGCGGTGAGCTTCGCCTCCTGCGTCCAGGTGGTCCCAGAGCGGCGGAACACGTAGGCCGAACCCGAGTCTGTCCCCATGTCGTCATCCCCCCGGGCGCCGACGACTGCCAAGTCGCCGGACAGGCCCACCGAGGACCCCAACAGGTCGCCTGCTGCCCCATCGGATGCCACGAGCTTCGCCTCATGGGCCCACGTCTTGCCGGTGCGCCGGAACACATGCGCCGATCCGGAGGACGAGCCTCGGTCGTCATCACCCGGCACCCCGACGACCACCCTCTCCCCGGACGCCGCCACCGCGTGCCCGAAGAAGTCGGACGCTGCGGGGGCCGGGGCCAGGTGCTTCGCCTGCATGCTGGCAACAGGGGGAGCTGGAGCCGACGCGCCGGCCGGGAGCGCGGGCAGGAGCGTGACCACGACGAGGGCCCACCCACACCGGGTGGGGGCGTTCCGGCTTGACCGGCGGGACTGGACCGATGGACGCAAGGCGGCCTCCGCTGCTCTGGGGCTGGATATGCGCCGTCAAGGGGTGGTTCGACGCCGAAGGGCGGGGGTCCTGCCGCCTGCCGTCGCATCCAGGGCCGACGTGTGCGGCTTCCGATCAGGCGTGCGCCCCGTCCGCGGTCACGCGTAGCGCCAGGAGCACGATGTCGTCGCGCTGGCCGCCCGGCTCGAAGGCCGTGACCTCCTTCGCGATCCTCTCCACGGTCGAGCCGGACGGGAGCCCGCCGCAGGACCCGACGACGCGGGACAGGCGAGCTTCCCCGAAGAACTCGTCCCCCCGGCGCGCATCGGTGACGCCGTCGGTGTAGGCGACGAGGGTGTCACCGCGGTGAAGGGAGAAGGAGGACGAACCGACCCCCGTCACCTCGAAGAACCCGAGCACACCCCGTGTCTCACCCATGACCTCGACCGTCCCGTCCCCGCGGACCACGAGCGGGAGAGGGTGGCCTCCCGAGGCGAGCTCCACATGGACGCTGTCGTCGCCCATCGTCAGCGCCATGTAGCAGACGGTAGCGAAGGTGGACTCGGCGGTCTCCCGCAGGATCGCGCGGTTCAGGATCCTAAGGACCGCGCTGGGGTCGTTGCCCTCACCGGCTGCGGTCCGGATCGTGTGGCGGCAGAGGGCCGTGAGCACGGCGGCCTCCACTCCCTTCCCGCAGACGTCCCCGACGACCGCCCCCCACGTGTCGGCGTCGATGTTGAACAGGTCGTAGAAGTCGCCGCCCACCTCGACCCCCTCGGCGGCCGGCAGGTACAGCGCGGCCGCGTCGAGGCCCGGCACCGCGGGCAGGTCCGGAGGGAGGAGCGCGCGTTGGAGCGTCCTCGACTGCTCGGTCCTCTCTTCGAGGAGGCGTGCGTTCTCGACCGCGAGGCTGGCCCGCAGTGCGAGGTCCTCCGCCAGCCGGAGGTCCTCGTCGTCGTAGGACCTGGCCGGGTCGCTCGAGGCCAGCGTGAGTGCGCCTATCACACGCCCACGCGTGACCAGAGGCACGATCGCCGATGAGTGGATACCCACCTCCCGGATGAGCCTCGTGTGCTCGTCGTCGTGGCTCGCCGCATCGAGCGTCTCCTCGGCGATGACGCGGGTGAGCACCGAGCGGCCTTCCCTCAGCACGTCCACGGC
>DATLFR010000220.1 GCA_035540895.1 Actinomycetota bacterium
ACCCAGCCACCGCCCCCGCCGCCGACCGAGGCGCCGCCCGCGTCGGGCTAGTCCGGCCGCTCGGCTCCCATCGCGTCGGGCAACGGCTCGGCGTGCACGATCCACAGCCTCCGGGTGGACCTCGTGAGAGCGACGTACAGCGCCCGGTCGCCCTGGGGCGACTCGCGGACCAGCCGGGCCGGCTCCACGACGACGACCTCGTCGAACTCGAGCCCCTTCATGACGTCCTCCCGCACGACCGTGACCGACTGCTGCAGGCCGTGGACCACGGCGTCGCCGAACGCCACCCCGGCGTCGGCCAGCGCGGTCATGACGTCGTCGACCTGGGTGGGGGAGCAGACGATCGCTAGCGTCCCTTCGCCCGGGTCGTGACGCTTCGCGATACCGGCCGCCTCCGCTCCCACGTCGGATACCGACCTCACCTCGGGCGCGATCCCGGTCGAGCGGACCGGCTCGGGCAGCCTCAGGTGCGGAGCGGCCCGGCGCAGGACCCGGTTCGCGAGCTCGAGGATCTCGGCCGGTGTGCGGTACGAGACCCCCAGCTCCTTCACGACGATCCCGCGCTCGGTGGGCAGGTGCCGGAGCACCTCGTCCCACCGGTCCGGCGCGTGGTGGCCGGTGGCCTGCGCGATGTCGCCGACGAGCGTCATCGATCCATGGGGGGCGCGGCGGGCCAGCATGCGCAGCGCCATGGGGGACAGGTCCTGCGCCTCGTCGACGACGATGTGTCCGTACGTGCGGGGGCCCTCGTCCTCGTCCGTGCCGCGCTTCGGTCCGAGCAGCGATGTGGCCTCGTCGAGCAGCGGCATGTCGGCGAGGGTCCAGACGATATCCCTCAGGCTCTCCGAGTGGGCGCGGTGGAGCAGCGCCGCCTCGTCGGGAGCCAGGACGCCGCGTCCGGCGGAGGCGAGCAGCGGGCGAGAGCTGAAGAGGTCGTGCAGGAGCTCGCGGGCGGACAGGGCGGGCCACATCCGGTCGAGCATCCTTCGCATCTCCGGCTCCGCCCCCAGCTCTGACGCGAGCTCCTCGAAGGACATCTCGCCGAGCGCCCCTCCCTTCAGCTCGGCGTCCGCGGCCTTGCGGTACTCGTCGTAGAGCCGGCGCAGGACGAGCTTCACGAGCTGGCGGCGCTTGCGGTTGTGGGAGCCGGGGCCCCGTCGGACCGTGCGCACGATCTGCTCGGAGTCGTTCCGCGACAGGGTGAGCCCGTAGCGGCCGAACGGGACGGTCGTGTCGCGGCGCAGGGGGCGCTGCCGGTCCTGGACGGCCCGCTTGATGACCCTCGCCATGCGCGCGTCGCCCTTCAGACGGGCCACGTCATCGGGCTCCGACCCGCGCACCGTCACGCCCGGGACCATCCCGGCGATCGTGGTCAGGCCCGCCCCGGACTCGCCGAGGGCGGGCAGGACCTGGTCGATGTAGCGCAGGAAGACGTCGTTGGGCCCGACCACCAGGATCCCCCGCGAGGAGAGGTGGCGCCGGTAGGTGAAGAGCAGGTAGGCCGCCCGATGCAGGGCGACGGCCGTCTTCCCGGTCCCGGGTCCCCCCTGGACGATCAGGATGCCGGGGAGCGGCGCCCGGATCACCTCGTCCTGCTCGCGCTGGACAGTCGCCACGATGTCGCGCATCCGACCGGTGCGCGTCCGCTCGAGGGCGGCGAGGAGGGCCCCGGGTCCGGCCAGCCCCAGATCGACCCCGTCCCCGTCCTCGCCGCTGCCGAACCGCTCGTCGGAGATGCCGACGATCCGGGAGCTCTCACACGAGAAGTGGCGCCGGAGGGTGAGGTCCATCGGCTCCCGTCCGGTGGCGCGGTAGAAGGCCTCGGCGACCGGGGCGCGCCAGTCCACGACCAGCGGGGAGCGGTCCGGGCCGGAGACGGCCACCCGGCCCAGGTAGTACCGGTCGCCGTCGGCGCGGTCCATCCGTCCGAAGACGAGGGGGTGGTCGCCGATGTCCAGCTGGTGGAGCCGCTGGAGCGCGGTCTGCACGAACACGTCCCGTTCGTAGCGGGCCTGGTGGGTCCCCCCCGTCGACTCGTCCAACACGCCTTCGGCGATGCGCGCCGCATCCGCCCTCATCTCGTGCAGGGCGGCGTAGGCGCGGTCGACGTACGCCTGTTCGGCGGCGAGCTCCGGATGTTCGCTCACGAGCCAAGCAGTGTCACCCGGCGGGAGCGGTTGCGGCAACAGGGGTGGGCTCGCCACGATGGTGCCGCCGGTGGGTCCACCGGCGCGATCCGCGCTCCCAGGAGGTCCGACCATGGATACGTTCGACTGCCTGGCCGAGGTCTTCCGAGAACGGGTGGAGGCCGAACCCGACCGGACCCTGCTCCTCTTCGAGGGTCGCCACCTGACGCGGGCGGAGGTGTTCGAGAGGTCGTGCCGGGTCGCCAACCTGCCCGGCGCCGGCGACGGGAGGCGGGTCGGGCTCCTGGCGGATGCCGGTCCGGACGCGGTCGCCGTCCTGCTCGGCTGTGCCCTGTCCGGAGCGTCCTTCGTCGGTCTGGACCCCCAGCGCAAGGGAGCCGACCTCGCCGAGGACCTGGCCAAGACGGGGGTCGACCTCCTGCTGGTGGAGCCCAAGTACGCCTCGTCGCTGGACGACCTGACCTTCGAGGCGTTCGTGACCACCGAACGGTTCCTTGTCCTGGACCGGGAAGCCCCCGCGGGACTGGTCGAGCCTTCGGAGTCGTTCGAGGCGGCGCTGGCGGTCTCCCGTCCCCTCGACCCCGATCTGGTACCGGAGCCGGCCGAGACCCTCGCGATAACCATCGCCGACGAGGGGACGCGTCCGGTCCGGTGGACGAACGAGGCCGTGCTCCGCGCGGCCCGTCACACCGTCGAGGCGATCTCGCTCGGACCGTCCGACCTCGGCTGGTTCGGAGCGCCTCTCTCGCGCCCGTCCTCGATCTGTTACGCGATCGCACCGGTCCTGGCCTCGGGGGGCGCCCTCGTCGTCGGACGCCAGCCGTCCGCCTCGGGGTTCCTCCGCGACGCGGAGACCCACGGGTGCACCTGGATGACCTACGACGGACAGATGCTCGGCGACATCGCCGCGCATGACGTGGTCCTGCCGCGGCTGCGCGGGATGGTGGGCGCCGATGCGCCGCGGGAGGCGGTCGCCGCGGTGGCGGACCGGTTCGGGTGCGTCGTCGCCGACCACCCGGGCATGGACGGGTGACGCAGCCGCTGCGTGTGGTGACCTTCAACGTCCGCCACGGGCTCGCCTTCGACCGGACCGACTCGTGGCCGTGGCGGAGGGACCGCGTCGCCGGGGCGCTGGCGCGGTGCAGCCCGCACCTCGTCTGCCTCCAGGAGGTCCGGTCGTTCCAGCAGCGCTACCTGCGGCGCCGCCTGCCCGGGCACGGCGTCTGGAGCAGGCCCCGCGGCCGTTGGTTCGGTGAGCGGCTCCCGGTGGCGTGGGACCGCGCCCGGTTGAAGCTGGTGGACCGTGGTGTCGTCTGGCTCTCGGAGACCCCGGACGTGCCCGGCTCGCGAGGGTGGGACGCGATGGCGCCGAGGGTCTGCACCTGGGCCGTCCTCGATGACGCCGCGCTCGGACGGGTGGCCGTCCTCAACGCGCACCTGGACAGCCGCGGCGCGACGGCGCGGGTCGAGGGCGCCCGGGCCATCGCCCGACTGGCCGAGGGGTTGGGGGTGCCGTCGTTGATCTGCGGCGACCTGAACGCGGGTGAGGAGACGCCGCCCCTCGAGGTGCTGCGGGCGGCCGGGTTCAGGGACACGTTCCGGGAGGCCCACCCGGGGACGGACGGGCGGACCTTCCACCGTTTCGACGGACGGCCGAGGTACGCGAAGCTCGACTACGTGCTCGCCGACGCGCGCTGGACCGTGGTCGACGCGGGGATCGACCGGGAGCCCGTGGACGGCGGCTGGCCATCGGACCACTTCCCGGTCTGGGCCGACCTGGTGGAGGCGGCGTGACCCACCCCGAGATGGTCGAGGCCTGGCTGGCCGATCTCCCTGAGCCCGCGACCTGGGAGCGGGTCCGGGAGGGGTTCTGGTACGTGCGCCTGCCCGGTTCGAACCGGCGTTGGATCCCGATCGAGCTGTCGCTCGGGGCACGCACCCTGAAGGCCGTGAGCCACGTGATCCCCGACCCGATCGAGAACCGGGAGGAGGTCTACCGCTTCCTGCTCCGCCACAACCACGCGGCGTCTGGGGTGGCCTTCTCGTTCGACGGGCGGGAGGCGGTGCTCTGCCTGGTCGGCCGCGTGTCCAGGACGGACCTCGGTCCCGAGGCCCTCGACGCGCTGGCCGGAGCCATCGTCGAGACGACCGAACGGACCTTTCGGTCCATCCTGCAGCTGGGGTTCGCGAGCCTGCTCCGGAAGTGAGAGGGGCGCGGCCTCGCCGCGCCCCTCTGAACCGGATGGACCGGGCTACCCGCCCTTGCGCTTGCGGATCTCCTCTGCCAGCTGGGGCAGGATCTTCAGCGCGTCTCCCACGATCCCCAGGTCCGAGATCTGCAGGATGGGAGCCTCGGGGTCCTTGTTGATCGAGATGATGTTCTTCGACTCCTTCATCCCGACCTGGTGCTGGGAGGCGCCCGAGATCCCGGCCGCGATGTAGACGTCCGGCTTCACGGTCTTCCCCGTCTGGCCGATCTGCATCGAGTAGGGCACCCAGCCCGCGTCCACGACCGCCCGGGTCGCGCCGACCGCCGAGCCGCGGATCTCGGCGGAGATGGCGTCGAGCAGCTCGAAGTTCTTCGGGTCGCCGAGCCCCCGGCCCCCGGACACGACCACGGCCGCGTCCTCCAGCTTCGGTCCCGTCGCCGCTTCCTCGTGGCGCTGGACCCGGCGGGCCTTACGGGCCTCCTCGGGCACCTCGACGTTGACCTCGACCACGTTCGCCGTGCCCCCGGCCGGTTCGGCCGCGAACGACTTCGGCCGGAACAGGACGATCTTGGGGTCCGGGCCGCCGAGCTCCACGTCCACGATCTTCATGCCTCCGAAGATCTGCGTCTGCGCCGTGGTCGGGGAGGTGAGGTCGGAAGCGTTGCTGACGACCGTCGACCCGAGCTTCGCGGCGAGCCTGGACGCCACGTCGCGGGAGTCGTAGTCGGTCGCGAACAGGATCACGTTGGGCTGGTGCTCGCCGACGAGCTGGTGAAGCGCGTGGGCGGACGGCTGAGCCACGAACTCGGTGAAGACCGGATCGTCGCTCGCGTAGACGGTGGCGGCGCCGAACTCGCCGAGCTTCGACGCGGCCTGCGTGGCCCCCGGACCGAGCACGACGGCCTCGGCGTCGCCCAGCGACCGCGCCTTCGTGAGGAGCTCGAGCGAGGTCGGGTTGACCGCCCCGTCGGGCTCGACCTCTGCGTAGACCCAGATCTTCGCCATCAGATCACCTTCGCTCTCTGCAGGTAGTCCGCGATCTTGGCGGCGGCGGTCCCGTCGTCCTCGACGATCTCACCGGCCGACCGCTGCTCCGCGTCCGACACGTTCGACACGTTCTGCGTCTCCTGGGCCTCGTCGCCGAGCCCCAGGTCCGAGAGCGACAGCTGCTCGACCGGCTTGGACTTGGCTCCGACGATCCCCTTGAAGGACGGGTACCTGGGCTCGTTGGCGCCCGCCGTCACCGTGACGACCGCGGGCAGCGCGACCTCCACCTCGTCGTAGCCCCGCTCGGTCTGCCGGTGGAGCTTGAGGGAGCCGTCGGCCAGCTCGAGGTGCTTGGCGAACGTCCCCTGCGGGACGCCGAGGAGCTCCGCGACCATGCCGGGGACGACGCCCGAGTAGCCGTCGGTCGACTCCACGCCCGCGATGACGAGGTCGAACCCGTTGCGCTCGATGGCCTTGGCGAGCACGCGCGCGGTGGCCAGTGCGTCGGAGTTCTGCAGCGCGTCGTCGCTGACCAGGATCCCCTTCGCGGCTCCCATGGACAGAGCCTTCCGGATCGCCTCCATCGCCTGCGGAGGACCCATCGACACGACCGTCACCCCGCCGCCGTGGGCCTCGGCGAACTGGAGTCCGGCCTCGACGCCGAACTCGTCACCCGGGTCGAGGACCGACGCGACGTCGCGCTTCAGCCGGGTGCCGTCGAGCTGAGGCTCGAGGTTGGGGTCCGGCACCTGCTTGACGCATACGACGATGTTCATCGTGAGACAACACCTACCTTCGCGGTTGGCCCCTGCGCGCACGCGGCGGGGCTCGGCTTACGGGATGTGCCACCGCGATCGTCGCATAAAAGGCGCGGCGCGGCCAAACGACGAAGAAGGACCCCAGGATGTCCTGCTCGACCCCCGGAAGTGGGTCTGGACCGGGCAGCCGTCCACTGGTTATCTACAACCTCCGTGCTCAGCACGGATTCCGGGGACGAAAGGTACCGGTAAGGTCTGAACCACCCGTCACGTACTAGTCAGTGCGTAGTCACGCGGGGAGACCGACGAGGAGTTCGTGACGATGTTGGGAGGCCAGGACATGGTCGCCGGGGGGAGCGGGGAGCTGCTCAGGCTCTACCAGCGCGAGAAGTCGCGCGCCGACGCCCTCGAGGGGGCCGTGCGGGTGGGGGTCATGGCCCTGGCCGGGGCGATAGCCGCGCGCGACGCGGCCACGGGCGAGCACTCCGGGCGGGTCGTCAGGCTGGCCACGGCGGTCCTGCAGCGCCTGGACTGGCGGGAGGCGGGACGCGTCTCGACCGAGTTCGGTTTCGTCCTGCACGACGTCGGCAAGCTCGGCATCCCCGACGCCATCCTCCTGAAGCCCGGCCCCCTCACCGCGGCGGAGCGGTCCGTGATGAGGCAGCATCCCGTTCTGGGGGTCCAGGTCCTCGAGCGGATACCGGTCTTCCAGGAGGAGCGGATCACGCGGATCGTGCGCCACCATCACGAGCGGTGGGACGGACGCGGCTACCCCGACCGGCTAGGCGGACGCGACATCCCGGTCGCCTGCCGCGCCTTCGCGGTGGTGGACGCGTTCGACGCGATGACCAGCGACCGCCCGTACCGGACGGCGGTGCCGGCCGAGGAGGCGATCGCGGAGATCCACGCGAACTCGGCCACCCAGTTCGACCCCGAGGCGGTGGCGGCGCTCGAGGACGTCCTCGCCACCACCTCCCTCGGCGGGCCGCCCGGCGAGGCCGACGCCGCTTGGCCGTCCGCGGCCTCGCTCACCTAGTAGGTCCTCACGGCCCTCGATCGCCCTCCCCTTGCGGCTGCTCCTGTGATGCGGTATGCAACAAGAGCCTCATCTAGTCACAATCGCAACTCGCGAGCGATCGGAGACGGCATGCGACGGATCGCCGCGCTGGGGAGCATCGTGACCGCCACCGCGGTCCTCGCGTCGGCCGCCCCCGTGGCCGCCCATCCGAACCACGTCCTGCGCCGGGGCGAGACGCTGACCCACCTCGCCGCGCGCCACGGGGTGTCCGTGCGCGACATCGCGCGCGCCAACGGGATATCCGACGTCAACCGCGTCCGGGCGGGCCGGCGGATCGTGATCCCGTCCCCGGGCGCGGCCACCGCCACCACCCACGTGGTGGGTCGGGGGGAGAACCTCACCGTGATCGCACGGCGGTATGGGACGACCGTACGGGCGCTGCAGGACGCGAACGGACTGTCCGACCCCCACCGTGTCCGGGTCGGCAGGCGCCTCACCGTGCCGGGCTCCGCGAGCGTCCGTGGGAGTCGGTCCGAGTACGTGGTGCCGTCCTTCGTCCCCGCGTCGCGGCGGCACCTGGCCGCCCATTTCACGCGGTACGCGGCCGAGGCCGGCGTCCCCGCGGACCTGGTGATGGCGATCGGCTGGCAGGAGTCGGGATGGCAGACCCACAAGGTCTCGTACGCGGACGCGGTCGGCGTGATGCAGCTGATCCCGGACACGGTTCGCTACACGTCCAGGCGCCTGCTGGACACGGCCCCCCTCGACCCGCGCGATCCCGCGCAGAACATCAGGATGGGGAGCCACTTCCTCGCCCACCTCCTCGAGCTGACCGGTGGAGACGTGGAGGCGGCCCTGCACGGGTGGTTCCAGGGGCTGGCCTCGGTCCGGAAGCGGGGACCGGACACCGCCACCCGGCGGTTCGCCGCGAACGTCCTCGCCCTGCGGAAGCGTTTCTGACCCGCCTGGTCGCGGCGGGCTCCCGCCGGCGACGTGAGGCACACTGGAGTCGTGGTCCAGTCGCGCGCGACCCCCATCGGCCCGCTGCGGGCCGTGCTGTCCAAGCTCAGGCGCACCCCGGAGTCGAGCGCGCCGCCCGAGATCCAGCCTCTCCTGGCCCGCGTCCGCGAGGAGTACCCGAAGGCGGACCTGACCGACGTGGTCCGCGCCTGGAGGGTGGCCGAGGAGATGCACGCCGGACAGACGCGCAAGTCCGGGGAGCCTTTCGTCACCCATCCGCTGGGGGTCGCGATGATCCTCGCCGGGATGGGCATGGACCCCACCTCGATCGTCGCCGCGCTGCTCCATGACGCGGTCGAGGACACCGATGCCTCGCTCGAGGACCTGCGTGAGTCGTTCGGCGACGAGGTGGCCGAGATCATCGACGGCCTGACGAAGATCAGCAAGGTCAGGTTCGTCTCCCTCGAGCACGCTCGCGCCGAGAACTACCGGAAGATGACGGTCGCGATGGCGCGCGACGTCCGCGTGATCATCGTGAAGCTGGCCGACCGCCTCCACAACATGCGCACGCTGGCCGCGCTCCCGCCGGAGAAGCAGGAGCTGAAGGCGCTCGAGACGCTGGAGATCTACGTCCCGCTCGCGAGCCGCCTCGGCATGCAGCAGCTCAAGGTGGAGCTCGAGGACCTGGCGTTCAGGTACCGCTACCCGAAGCGCCACCAGGAGGTCGTCGACCTGGTGGAGCGCCGTCAGCCCGAGCGCGACCGGTACGTGGCCGCCGTGCTCGAGGAGCTCAGCGGGCACCTCGAGAAGGCGAAGATCCGGGCTGAGGTCGGGGGCCGGGCCAAGAACTACTTCTCCGTCTACCAGAAGATGGTCGACCGGGGGCGCGAGTTCGACGACATCCTCGACCTGGTCGGGGTCCGGATAGTGGTCGACGACGTGACCGACTGCTACACGGCGCTCGGGGTCGTCCACACGCTGTGGGTGCCGATCCCGGGCCGGTTCAAGGACTACATCGCCCAGCCGAAGGCGAACGGCTACCAATCCCTGCACACGACCGTGATGGGGCCGCAGGGGAAGTCCCTCGAGATCCAGATCCGCACGCACGCGATGCACCGGATGTCGGAGTACGGGATCGCCGCGCACTGGCGGTACAAGTCCGGGATGCGGGCGCCGGACGGGGCGGACGTCCCCTGGCTCGGCGAGGTCGTCGAGAGCTTCCGGGAGGACCGCGACCCCCGCGAGTTCATGGAGTCGCTGCGCCTGGAGCTCTTCCACGACGAGGTCTTCTGCTTCACGCCGAAGGGGGACGTCGAGTGCCTCCCGCGCGGCGCCACCCCGGTGGACTTCGCCTACCAGATCCACACGCAGGTCGGTCACCGGTGCGTGGGCGCGCGTGTGAACGGGAAGCTGGTCCCGCTGGACACCCACCTCGAGTCGGGGGACGCGATCGAGATCCTCACCTCGAAGGCGGTCGACGCCGGCCCGAAGCAGGACTGGCTCGGGTTCGTCAAGACGTCGCGCGCGCGCTCGCGGATAAAGCAGTGGATCGCCGCGCACCGCCGCGAGGAGGCCCGGGACGCGGGCAAGGACGCCTTCGTCAAGCTCCTGCGCCGGGAGGGGCTATCGCTGGGAGCCATCGACGACGACGCATGGCGCACCCTGCTGTCGGAGACGAGGACGTCGGGTCCCGACACGTTGTACGAGGCGATCGGAGAGAACAAGGTCTCCTCGGACACGCTCCGCACCCTGCTGCGACGGATATTCCGGACCGAGGAGATCGAGCTGGAGCCGCCGCCGGCTCCCGTGCCGCTGCCCAAGAAGCGCAAGCGCAGCGACGACGCGACCGGTGTCGTCGTCGTCGGGGTGGACGACGTGGCGGTCAAGCTCTCCCGCTGCTGCGCTCCCGTCCCCGGTGACGACATCTTCGGCTACGTCACCCGGGGCAAGGGGGTCTCGGTGCACCGGGCGGACTGCCCGAACGCGGCATCCCTGCGCTCGCAGACCGGCCGCCTCGTCGAGGTGGCGTGGGACACGACGCAGCGCGCGACCTTCGTGGTCACGCTCCAGATGGCCGCGCTCGACCGCCCGGGTCTCCTGCGCGACGTGACGCAGACCCTCACCGACTCCGGCGTGATGATCCTGTCCTCGCAGTCCTGGGCGAAGCGCGACGGGACGGCCCGTCTCCGGTACGCGTTCGAGCTGGGGGACGTAGCCCACCTCGACCACATCGTCCGGGCGGTCGGGGGGATCGAGGGCGTCTTCGACATCTACCGGGTCCTCCCGCTGCGGGCGCGCGACGTCCAGGCGTGAAGCCGCGCGTGCGCACGTGAGGGCGGTCCTCCAGAGGGTCACGCGCGCGTCGGTCACCGTGGACGGGACCGTCGTCGGACGGATCGGGCCCGGGTTCCTCGCGCTGGTGGGGGTCCGGACGGGCGACACCGACTCGGACGCGGCGTGGCTGGCGGACCGGATAGCCGGACTGCGGGTCTTCCCGGACGACACCGGGAAGATGAACGTCTCCGTGCGCGACGCGGGAGGTTCGGTCCTGGTCGTGAGCCAGTTCACCCTCTACGCGGACAGTTCCAGGGGACGACGTCCGTCGTTCGCGGAGGCCGCGCCTCCCGACGTAGCCGAGCCGCTGGTGGACGCGGTCTGCCGGGAGCTCCGTGAGCGAGGGGTGCCGGTCGAGACTGGGGTCTTCGGCGCGATGATGGACGTCGACCTGCTCAACGCGGGGCCCGTGACCATCGTCCTGGACTCGGGGGCCGCCACCCGCTGAACCCCGGCACGACCGGCCTCGCCCGGGAGGGATCGGCCGTCGGGGGGCGAAGGTCCGGATATGCGGGGGATCGCGGTCAGGTCGGTCGTGGCCTTCGTCGTGCTCGTGGGCGTGCTGCCGAACGCCTCGGTCGGGCCGGCTCACGCCGGCCTGCAGCCGGCGACGAAGCGGTGCGTGGGCGACCCGCCCCGCCAGACGGAGGACCCGATGTCGCCCCCGTGCGTAGCCTTCCACGAGGGCGAGAACGGCGGCTCGACGTGGCAGGGCGTCAGGGGGGACAGCGTCACGGTCCTGGTCTACATGGACGATCGTCCCACGTTCGGGAGCCGAGGCCCCGAGGTGCCCCCTCCAGCCGGGACCTTCACCGACCTCTCGCGACCGCCGGCATCGCCCGAGACGACCAGGCTGCGAGCGGTCCGGGCGCTCCTACGGCACTTCAACGAGCGCTACCAGACGTACGGGCGAACCGTGTCGGGGTGGGCGTACTCGGCGCGCGCGGACGCCTCTGGGGCGGCGCGGCGGGCCGACGCGCAGCTGGTGTGGGAGCGGGTGAGACCGTTCGCCGTCCTCAACCTGACCAGCGACGCCTCGCTGGTCTTCGAGCAGGCCAGCGCCAGGCGGGCAGCCATGAGCTTCCTGACGCATCGAACGGTCTCGGAGGTCGGCCTGTCCAGCGCCGCTCCCTACATGTGGGGGTATCACCCGTCGGCGGCCCTCGACGCGAAGCTCTTCTCGTCGTTCGTCTGCTCGCAGATGGCGGGTCGACCCGTCGCCCTGGCTGGGGATCCGACGATGCTGGGACGTCCGCGAGTCTTCGGGATCCTCAGGAGCGCCGCCCCGAGCGCGGGCGAGGCCGCGTTCGCCCGTCGGGTCACGGACGATCTCACGGCGTGCGACGCCGCGGTCGCGGGTGACGAGCCGGTGGTCGTGCCCGTCGCGGGTCCCGATCCGATCGCCGCCCACCAGGCGATGGCGAGGTTCCGGGCCAGCGGGGTCACGACGGTCCTCTGGTTGAAGGGTTACTCGACGGCTCCGACGGCGGCGGCCACCCTGACCGGGTACTTCCCGGAATGGGTCGTAGCGGGGGACGGTGCGCACGAGCTGGAGCAGAACGCCGCGCGCCAGGACCCGCTCCAATGGAGGAGGCCGGTCATCGTGTCCACTGACCAGAGGCGGAGCCCGCTGGAGGCGACGGCGTGCTGGAACGCCCTCTTCGATCAGGGAGCGGGCGCCGATGCAAGCGCGATCTGCCCGAACGATCCGGGGGTCTTCACGTCGATGCGGCAGTTGTTCCAAGCGGTCCAGCTGGCGGGTCCTGGACTGCAGCCGGCGAGTGTGGAACAGGGGTTCCGGGCAGTGCCCTGGAACGAAGCGGCCGGTCCCTGGTCCGCCGCATGCTCGTACCCGGGGGACGACTTCACGTGCGTGGACGATGCGACGGTGGCCTGGTGGGACCCGGCAGGAGGTTCACGCGGTCTAGGGCCGGGGTGCTGGAGGCTCTTCGAAGACGGCCGTCGTCGGCGCGCGGGGGAGTGGCCCAGAGAGCCCGTGGAGAGGTCGCCAGCCGATCCCTGCAGCGGGTGGGGCGGCGCGGGCGTCTGAGAGGGACCGCGCTCTAGCAGCGGCCGCCGCTGCACATGTCGCCGAGCACACCCCCGCCCGGCATGTCCCTGAACGGGTTGCTGGACGGCTTGGGCCGCGGTGCCTGTGGGGCGGGGCGCGTCTGCGTCGTCCTCGATCGCTTCGCCGTCGCGGGGGCGGGCTCCCCGAAAGTGACCGGTGAGGGCT
>DATLFR010000221.1 GCA_035540895.1 Actinomycetota bacterium
CTCCCCACCGGGTAGCCTCGGGCACATGGATGACATCCCCGGTCTCGTGGTGCTGGTCGTCGACGACGACCCCCGGATCAGGCGCGTCCTGCGCACGATCTTCGAAGGTGAGGGTTTCCGCGTCCTGGAGGCCGAGGACGGGGGACGGGCCATCGAGGTGGCGAGCGGGGACCCTACCCCCGATCTGATCGTGCTCGACGTCGTGATGCCCAACCGCAACGGATGGGAGTGCATGACGGACCTGAAGTCCCACTCGCGGCTCCGGCACATCCCGGTGATCCTGCTCACCTCACGCGGGGAGCACGACGACCAGTTCCGGGGCATGGCACAGGGGGCCGACGGATACGTGGTGAAGCCGTTCGACCCCGACTCGCTCCTGAAGGCGGTTCGACGGACGGTCGGCGACCGCGCCGGGTGACCTAACCGGTCGCTTCCTCGGCTCCCAGGACAGTGACTCGCGGCGCGTCCTTCCAGAGCCTCTCGAGGTCGTAGAACTGGCGCTCCTGCTGTCCGAACACGTGGACCACGAAGTCCTCGTAGTCGATGAGGATCCAGCCGGCGTCCCGTTCTCCCTCACGCCTGACCGGACTGGCCCCCGCGTCCCGTAGCCGCTTCACGATCTCGTCGGAGATGGTGCGGACCTGCCGGTGCGACGATCCCGAGCAGATCAAGAAGTAGTCGGTGATGCCCAGGAGCTCCTGGACGTCGAGCACGACCACGTCGTCCGCCTTCTTGTCGGCGGCCGCCCTGGCAGCCTCCTCGACCAGGCTCGTTGGGCTCAGCGCGATCTTCCTGCTCCTGTCTCTATCTCCGTCTGCGGGGTGGGGGGGTCGGTGTCGCCTGCGGGTACCCGTGAGCAGCCGCCCAATCCCTTCCCACGACGACAGTAGCATCGAAATAGCTCGAGTCATGCCTCTCGTAGGCGAGCCGTCCGGTCCCGAGCAGCTGCAGGAGACGGTCCGCGGTGGCCTGCATCGTGTCCCTCCGCTCCAGGGCGATCACCACCCGGCTGTCGTCGTAGGGCTGGCTGGCCGCCTGGGTGAGCTCGATCCGGAACCCGGCCTCGATCAGCTGGCGACCGATGTCCGGACCTATGACGCCGTCAGCTCCGACCAGCAGCCGGACGCGTCGGCCCCGGGTGTCCCTCACGGTCAGGACCGACGACAGGCGGTCGCGGACATCGTCGATGTCGTCGGGGTCGACGCGGTACAGCTGCTGTTCGGGGATCGGCTGCCTCACCACAGGGAGGCTCCGCACCTGCAGGTTCGGCGTGGATGCGACCGTCCGCAGCATGGTCGCGGCGGCGGAGATGTCCACGTCCCCGCGCCAGCCCGCCAAGAGCTCACCGAGGTCGCCCCTCGCGTTGGCGAGCGCGCGGAGGAGGGCCCGCCACGCGGCGTCCTGCCGGGTGAGACGGTCGAGCTCGGGCTCGTCTGGGAGGGGGAGGGTGAGGAACCGCGCGAACTGCACCCCGTCCATCCGCTGCGGCCCGCGCGTGTAGAGGCGCCGCAGGACGCGCTCCTGCTCCACCTCGATCGTCTCAGGGACATCGACGGTCACCCCCCCGAGGGCGTCGACCGTCCCGGCCACCCGGCCCTCGTCGGCGATCAGGGTCTTCGGCACCCGCACCTGGAGTTCGTTGGCGACCGCGGTGGCGAGCGAGTCCGGACCTCCCTCGCGCAGGGCCCCCACCAGTGGTTTCGGACCGAGCCCGGGGACCTCCACCACGGTTCCCGGAGGCAGGAGCACCACGGTCGCGTCCCGGCTCCCGCGGTGGACGAGGGCCATCGCTGGGCGCTCGCCCGGTCCGCCCTCCGCCACCACGAGCACCAGGTCCGAAGGGTCCGGCGGGGCCGCCGGTGGCCGGGGGGTGTCGGAGACCATCGCGTCCCAGTTCACGAACAGGGCGCCCACGCCGAGCCAGATGACGAAGGCGAGCCAGAGTCCGGCGCGCCCGCGCGGAGAGAGCCCCAGGTACCAGCCGAGCGGTCCCCGCGGCCGCGCCTCGGGGTCGTGGGGACCGGTCCGGGGTCTCTCGTGGACGCTCAAGGCTCCTCCCTGTACAGCCCGGACCGGGCGATGTATCCGGCGACAGGCTCCGGGACGAGGTATCGGTACGGCCGGCCCGTCCGGACCCGCTCCCGGATATCGGTCGAGGATATGGCGAGGGCGGGGATCTCCAGGACCCGGACGCTCCCCCTCAACGACTCCTCGAGGTGATCGAGCCCGCCGAGCTCGTGCCCCGGACGGGTGGCCGCGATGAAGGTGGCGAGGGCGAGCACGTCGGCGGGGTCCTTCCAGGTGAGGATCCGACGGATGGCGTCCGCGCCCGTGATGAAGAAGAGGGAGCTCTTCCCGCCCCCCTCGGCGTGGAAGTCGCGCAGGGTGTCGATCGTGTAGGTCGGACCCTCGCGCTCGATCTCCGAGCGCGCCACCCGGAACGCGGCGTTCGAGGCGGTGGCCAGGCGGGTCATCTCATAGCGCCGCTCGGCTCCCGTGACCTCGCGGTCGCGCTTCTGCCAGGGAGCGCCGGTGGGTACGAACACCACCTCGTCCAGCGCGAAGGCGTGGAGGGCCTCCTCTGCGCAGACGAGGTGGCCGAGGTGGATCGGGTCGAAGGTGCCGCCCATGATGCCGACGCGGCCCGTCATCGCCCCGAGTGTAGTGGCGGTCCCGCGCTCCGTCAGGGAGCCGGCGATCACGCCAGCTGCTCTACGAACGTGGCGAGCTGGCGCAGGTTGCGGCACTCGTACACGCCGTCGCAGTGCTCGGCGTACGCACCGATCACCGAGTCCCCGGTATCCCAGTGGCGGCGGGCCTCCGGGTTCAACCACCAGACCCGCTTCGCGCGCTCGGCGACCGACTTCATGACCCAGGCCTGGGGGTTGCGGTAGTTCGACCTCGCGTCTCCGAGTACCACCACGTGGCTGCGGTCGGTCACGGCCTCGAGGTAGCGGCGGTGGAACTCGACGAGGGCGTGGCCGTAGTCGGAGTGGCCGTCGAGCCAGACGACGTCGGCCGTCTGCAGGGCGCGCGGGATGGCGTCGGAGGGGTCCGAGGCTTTGAGCATCTCGGTCACCTCGTCCACGGTGTCCACGAACAGGAACGAGCGTATGCGGGGGAACTGGACCTGGAGGCTCGCCACGAGGAGCAGGGTGAACCTGGTGAAGGCGGCCACCGATCCCGACACGTCGCACAGCAGGACCAGCTCGGGCCGGGAAGGAGACCTGACCTTGAAGCGCGGGTCGATCATCACGCCGCCCGTGGAGAGCGACCGCCTGAACGTCCTGCGCATGTCCAGACGCCCGCGCGCCCCCTGCTTGCGCAGCTTGGCGAGACGCGTGGACAGACGACGAGCCAGGTTCACTACCGCCCGGCGCACCTCGGCCACCTCGTCCGATGTGATCGTGGCGAAGTCGCGTTCGGGCAGGGGGACGCGAAGGAGCCGGTCCGCCACCTCTGTGGGACCCCTCTCCGCCACCATCCGCCTGCGGACCTCCTGCTCGAGGATCCGTCGGAGACGCTCCACCCGCGAGCGCGCGGCGACCGTCCGGACGGCCGCGTCGAGGGGGTCGCCGGCTTCGTCGTCGGTCAACCTGGCCAGCAGGCGGTCGATGTCCAGGAACCGGACGGCGCGGTAGAGCAGGAACCCCCCCGCGGCCTGATCGGAGAGCCGGTCCAGCAGGGCCCGGGCCAGACGGCGCAGCTCCGCGTCGGTCCCCTCCCCCAGCTCCCGGACGAACGCCTCTATCAGATCGGCGTCGTCCAGGTCCTCCGGGTCGGCCCCCCGGACGTCCAGCGCCACGTCTCCCGACGGTGAGAAGAAGAGGTCGAAGAGCGCCGAGAACACGTCGAGGTGCTCGGGAGCCCGGCACATGGCGGCCCCGAGGGCGGCCTTGAACTGGGTCCGGTCGGAGAAGTCGATGTGGCTCAGGGCCTCGGCGGCCACGAGCATCTCGTGGTTCGACACGGGTACCCCTGCGTCCCGTAGCTTCGCCGCGAACGCCTGCAGGCGCTCCAGCATCAGTTCGCGCGGGGGTTCGGGGGGAGCTTGAGCTGCTCGGCCACCTTCTCGAGGTCCTGCCTGTGCTTGAGCACCACGTTAAGGGTCTCCTGGGCGACGGAGCCGTCCAGCGTCTCGACCCCCAGGGTGACGAGCGTCCGGGCCCAGTCGATGGTCTCGGAGATGCTCGGCTTCTTGCGGAGGTCCGTCTGTCGGATCGAGTGCAGCAGCTTCACCATCTGGTTGGCGAGGGCCTCGGGGAGCTCCGGAACCCGGGACAGGACGATCTCCCGCTCCCGGTCCGGGTCGGGGTAGTCCATGAACAGGTACAGGCAACGCCGCTTCAACGCCTCGGACAGCTCCCGGGTGGCGTTCGACGTGAGGAACACCGGCGGTACGTGTCGCGCGTGCAGCGTCCCGAGCTCGGGGATGGTGACCTGGAAGTCCGACAGGAGCTCCAGGAGGAAGGCTTCGAACTCGAACTCGGTCCGGTCGATCTCGTCGATGAGCAGGACGACGGGCTCGGCGGAGCGGATCGCCCGCAGGAGTGGACGCTCGAGCAGGAAAGGCTCGTCGAAGATCGACTCCTCTATCTCCTCCCAGTGGTGCTCGCGCGCCTCGTCGGCCTGGATCCTCAGCAGCTGCTTGCGGTAGTTCCACTCGTACAGCGCCTTGGACTCGTCCAACCCTTCGTAGCACTGCAGACGGACGAGCTCGAGCCCGGTCGAGGCGGCGACGGACTTGGCGAGCTCCGTCTTGCCCACGCCCGCCGGACCCTCCACGAGCAGGGGTTTCCCCAGGCGGTCCGCGAGGAAGACCGTGGTGGCGAGGGGGATGTCGGCGATGTATCCGACGGACCGCAGCCTCGCGACGACCTCGTCCACGGATGAGTAGCGGGGGGCGGTGATCACGGACCAGCCTACAGGAGCACAAGTTCGTCGCGGTGCACGACCTCCCGCGCGGCCGCACCCAGCATCTCGGTGATCGCGCTCGATCCGAGCCCCGCGATCCGCTCCAGCTCCTCGTTCGAGAACGAGACGATCCCCCGCGCGAAGGCCTGGCCCGTACCGTCACAGATGTCGACCGCGTCGCCGGGCGCGAACGCTC
>DATLFR010000222.1 GCA_035540895.1 Actinomycetota bacterium
GTAGAGGTACACCCCCGGCGCCGGCGGGTCCATCGCCGCGACCCCTCCCTGCGCCGGGGGTGTACCTCTACGACACGGAGGGGTCCTTCGAGGTGGCGCTGTTCGGCGGGTCGAAGCACCGTTACCCAGACCGAACGACGGTGACGCTGACCCACACCCCGTGCGGCGCCGATATGAGGTGGGACGTGCTCGAGGAGCGATGGGAGCGGGCGGTCCTCTGCTCGGCGGGAGACGGGATCGAGGTACGCGAGTTCGTCACGTTCCACGAGTTCTACGAGCAGGGGATGACGCGACACTTCCGCTGCCGGGCCCCGACCTTCCTCCATCCCCCTACGACGGACGCGGGGTCGAGCTTCGGGGGCCGCTGCGCGTCCCCCGACGCCGCGGCGGAGATCGCGGGCACCGTCGTCGGGGTAGAGGACATGACGGTGGCGGGGCGTCCGGTGGCGTCTCTGCGGGTCCGGACGGAGGAGACCCTGACGGGTGCCGTCCAGGGATGGCGGCGCAGCGAGATCTGGTTCGCCCGATCCAACGGCCTGATGCTCAAGCGCGTATCGAGGACGCAGGCCCGGGCGTCCACACCGGGCGGTCCGACCGACTACACGGAGAAGTTCACGATGAGCATCTCCGCCCTCGACCCGTTGCGCTGAGCCCAGGCATCGGGTCACCCCCAGGCGCACTCACCGGGGTCCAGGGCGGGGGCAGGACGTCCGGCTCAGCGACCGGAACTGGGCTCCCCCAAGATCTGGACACGGTCCAGTCCTCCGTCGTACCGTGGACGCCTTGGACAGCGAAGCCCTCCCCACCGACGCCCTGCTCCGCCGGCACGGCATGCACGTCACGGCGCAGCGCCTGGCCGTCCTGCGAGCGGTCGCCGAGAGACCGCACAGCACGGCCGAGGAGATCGACCGGGCCGTCCGGACCGAGATCGGAGCCATCTCCCGCCAGTCGGTCTACGACGCCCTCTCGACCTTCACGGAGCGAGGCCTGGTGCGCAGGATCCAGCCGGCCGGCTCTCCGGCGCGTTACGAGCGTCGGGTGGGCGACAACCACCACCACCTCATCTGTCGGACCTGCAACCGGATGGTCGACGTCGACTGCGCGGCGGGGTACACGCCGTGCCTGTCGGCGTCCGACCCGGCCGGCTACGAGGTGGACGAGGCCGAGGTCATCTACTGGGGCCGCTGCCCGGCGTGCTCAGGCAAGAGAGGAGAGATACGGACGTGAGCGACCGAGACATCACCGACAAGAACGACACGCAGAGCGTCAGCGAGAGCGAGAACCCGGCGATCCCATCCCCGACGCCGAAGGCGAGCTCGCGGCCGCGCAGCAACCGTGACTGGTGGCCGGACCAGCTCGACCTGTCGGTCCTGCACCAGCACTCACCGAGGGGCAACCCCATGGGAGTGGGCTTCGACTACCCCGAGGAGTTCCGCTCCCTCGACGTCGAGGCGCTCAAGCGCGACATCGTCGAGGTGATGCGGACGTCGCAGGACTGGTGGCCCGCCGACTACGGCCACTACGGGCCGCTGTTCATCCGGATGAGCTGGCACGCCGCGGGCACGTACCGGGTGCACGACGGACGTGGCGGCGGGTCCGACGGCTCCCAGCGCTTCGCCCCCCTCAACAGCTGGCCGGACAACGCCAACCTCGACAAGGCGAGGCGTCTGCTCTGGCCGGTGAAGAAGAAGTACGGACGCAAGATCTCATGGGCCGACCTGCTGGTCTTCGCCGGCAACGTCGCCCTGGAGGACATGGGGTTCGAGACGTTCGGGTTCGGATTCGGACGCGAGGACGTCTGGGAGCCGGAGGAGATCTTCTGGGGGCCCGAGGACACCTGGCTCGGCGACGAGCGCTACAGCGGGGACCGGGAGCTGGCGGAGCCGTTCGGCGCCGTCCAGATGGGCTTGATCTACGTCAACCCGGAGGGTCCGAGCGGAAACCCCGACCCGCTGGCCTCGGCCCGCGACATCCGGGAGACCTTCGGCCGGATGGGCATGAACGACGAGGAGACGGTCGCGCTGATCGCCGGCGGGCACACCTTCGGCAAGACCCACGGCGCGGGCGACCCCACCCTCGTGGGCCCCGAGCCCGAGGGGTGCCCTCTCGAGTCGCAGGGTCTCGGCTGGTTCAGCTCCTACGCCAGCGGCAAGGGGAAGGACACGATCACCAGCGGCCTCGAGGGAGCCTGGACCCCCACCCCGATCACCTGGGACAACAGCTTCTTCGAGACCTTGTTCGGCTTCGAGTGGGAGCTGACCGCGAGCCCGGCGGGGGCGAAGCAGTGGAGGCCGAAGGACGGGGCGGGAGCCGACCTCGTCCCCGACGCACACGACCCAGCCGTCCGTCACGCCCCGATGATGGCGACCACCGACCTCGCCCTGCGCGCGGACCCCGTTTACGAGCAGATCTCCCGCCGCTTCATGGAGAACCCGAACGAGTTCGCAGAGGCCTTCGCCAAGGCCTGGTACAAGCTCCTGCACCGCGACATGGGCCCGGCCCGACGGTACCTGGGTCCGTGGGTCCCTGAAGCGCAGCTGTGGCAGGACCCGGTGCCCGAGGTGGACCACGAGCTAATCGGCGACGCCGAGATCGCCGACCTGAAGCAGAGGCTGCTCGGGTCCGGGCTCTCGGTCGCCCAGCTCGTCCGGACCGCCTGGGCGTCCGCGGCCACCTTCCGGGGCACGGACAAGCGCGGCGGAGCGAACGGGGGCCGGATCCGCCTGGCGCCGCAGAAGGACTGGGAGGTCAACGACCCGGCCGAGCTGTCCGAGGTGCTGGAGGTCCTCGAGCGGGTCCAGCAGGAGTTCAACGCCGCCCGGTCCTCCGGCGTGAGGGTCTCCCTAGCCGACGTGATCGTCCTGGGCGGGTGCGCGGCGATCGAGAAGGCGGCCCGCGACGCCGGGCACGACATCACCGTCCCGTTCACACCCGGACGGACCGACGCCACGCAGGAGATGACCGACGTGGACTCGTTCCGACACCTGGAGCCGCGGGCGGACGGGTTCCGCAACTACGTCCGCGACGGCGCCAAGCTCTCGCCGGAGACGCTGCTGCTGGACCGAGCCAACATGCTCAGCCTGACCGCCCCGGAGATGACGGTCCTGATCGGGGGCATGCGGGCCCTCGGAGCGAACCACCGGGACACCCGCCACGGCGTGTTCACCGACCGTCCGGGCACGCTGACGAACGACTTCTTCGCGAACCTGCTCGAGGCCGGCACGGAGTGGACGGTCTCGAGCAGCGACGAGGGCGTCTACGAGGGCCGCGACCGGCAGACGGGAGACCTGAGGTGGACCGCCACCGCCGTCGACCTGGTCTTCGGCTCCCACTCGCAGCTCCGGGCCATCGCCGAGGTCTACGCGCAGGACGACTGCGTCGACAAGTTCGTCCAGGACTTCGTCGCCGCGTGGGACAAGGTGATGAACCTGGACCGGTTCGAGTTGACGCGGTAGGCCGGCCGTCGAGGACCGCGGTCGGTCGGTGCGAGACTAGGCGGCCAGCTGCTCGTCGATCTGCGACAGCGCGGCGACGAGACCCTCCTCGGCTCCCATGGCGAGGATCTGCTCCATGGCCTCCAGGGTCGGGAACAGGCTCTCTATCGTCATCCGCGTCCCCGCATCGACAGGCTCCAGCCTGACGCGGGACCGGGTGACGGGGAGGTCCTCCTTTGGCTGTCCGTTCTCGTCGCCGAACCCGTCCTCGAACTCGAGGGTGTGAGGGGCGTCCACGACCAGCACCCGCCACCACCCGTGGTAGCGCTCGCCGTCCGGGCCCGTCATGAAGTAGGTCACCCGGCCGTCCGGCTTCAGGTCGTGCTCCACGAACGTGGCCGGATGCGTGGGCGGCCCCCACCAGCGCTCGAGTCGACGCGGGTCGTCCCACATCTGCCACACCCGCTCGACGGGAGCCGCGAACTCCGCGGTGACGACCATGCTCAGGGTCGTCGGGTCCTTCCGGACGTCCGTCACGCTCATCCCGATCCTCCTTCGGTCTCTTGCGCCAAGATCTCGCCGAGCCGGTCGATGCGCCCCCGCCAGAGGGCCTCGACCTCCTCGAGCAGCCGCGAGGCCTGCTGTATGGCCCCCACGTTCCCGCTGACGAGCTGCTCCCGCCCACGGCGCCGCTTCGTCACCAACCCGGCGTCGGCGAGCACCGCGACGTGCTTCTGCACGGCGGCGAAGCTCATCGGGTAGAGCCGGGCCAGCTCGGAGACCGAGTGCTCTGCCTGCATCGTCCTCGCCACCACGTCGCGACGGGTGGCGTCCGCCAGGGCGTGGAACAGCCGGTCGGCGGCCCGGGGATCACCGATATCTACAACCATCTGGTTGTAGATTACGCGGGCCCCCGGAGGGACCGCAAGCCTAGGAGATCGTGCCCGATGCTCCGGGAGCCCCGGCGCCGGACCCGCCGGCGGGGCTCCCGCCTCCCGGACCGCCCGGTCCCGAGTTCAGGGTGGAGCTCGACGCGTCGACCGAGGAGCTGCCCGCTCGGAAGACCGAGAAGCTGGGACCGCCC
>DATLFR010000223.1 GCA_035540895.1 Actinomycetota bacterium
GTCGGGGACGGGGTGGGGGTCGGCTGGGCGCCGATGATCCGCAGTCCCAGCGCGTCCGGGTCCATCGTGCGGATGTCGCGCGGACGGACCCGGGCCAGGGCGTCCCGCATGTAGTCGCCGAATATCGCGGCCGGGTACGAGCCGCCCGATACCGAACGTCCCCGCACGTCGGTCATCGGGACGTCCCCCTCGGGTCGCCCTACCCAGACGGCGGTGGCGAGCTGCGGGACGTACCCGACGAACCAGGCGTTCGTGTAGGAGTCGGTGGTCCCGGTCTTGCCGGCGACCGGACGCCCGATGGACGCGGCCCTACCGGTCCCGTCGGTGACGACGCCACGCAGCGCGCGGTTCATCACGGCCACGTGATCGCCCTCGAAGACCTGGTCCGGCTCGGCGTCCTCGCGTTCGTAGAGGACCTGTCCGCCCCGGTCCAGGATGCGGGTGATCGCGTAAGGCTGCGCGTACCGTCCCTCGGCGGCGAACGCCGCGTACACCCCGGCCATCTCGAGCGGGCTCACGCCCTCCTTCAACCCCCCGAGGGCCATCGCGCAGACGGCCGGGTTGACCGCGTCCTCGGCGACACCGGCATCGACCGCCACGTCGCGGACGGATCTCGGGCCGACCTCGGTGATCATCTGGGCGTAGACGACGTTCACCGAGGCCACCATCGCGTCGTCCATGTTCATCGGGGGGCCGCTCCCCTCCCCCTCGTAGTTGGAGACCGGCCAGGGCTCGCCCCGGCAGTCGAGCGTCTTGGGCGACGTCGGGTCGAAGGTGGATCGGGGGTCGATCCCCTCTCGCAGCATCGCCATGTAGACGAGCGGCTTGAAGGCCGACCCTGGCTGGCGTCTCCCCTGGGTGGCCACGTCGAACTCCTGGGCCGGGTCCAGACCCGAGACGAGCGCGCGGATCGCGCCGTCGCCGGGGACGACCGAGACGACCGCCGTGGCCGGGTCCCCCGGCTCGCCCAGGTTCTCCCGGACGGCCTCCACCGCCTCGTTCTGCATCCGCGCATCGAGGGTGGTCTCGATCCGGAACCCGCCCCGGCCGTGCAGCTGCCGGCGTCTCACCTCCGGGTCTGGGCTCAGAGCGTCCACCGTGAGAGCCTCGCGGCCCACGTACCGTACGAAGTGGGGGGCGATCCCGGTCCCGTCCACGGCCGGACCCCCCGGCACGACCTGGAGGGGAGCCGCCTCCGCGGCCTGGCGGTGCTCGGAGGAGAGCCACCCTTGGCCCTCCATCGAACGCAGGACGGCGTCCCTCCGGACCCGGACCGCCTCGGCGTCCTTGCGGGGGTCGAGTCCCTCGGGCGACCGGATCTTCGCGGCGAGCGTCGCCGCCTGGTCGACGGTGAGCCCGGAGGTCTCCACCCCGTAGAAGGAGCGGGCAGCGATCTGGACGCCGTACGCCCCCTGGCCGAAGTACACCTGGTTGAGGTAGCGCTCGAGGAGCTCGTCCTTCGAGTACGTGCGCTCGAGACGCGCCGCGTAGAGGAGCTCCCGGATCTTCCTGAGGAGCGTCCGCTCACCTCCGGTGTAGTTGATCTTCGCGAGCTGCTGGGTGATCGTGCTCCCCCCCTGCACGCGGCCACCGGTCACGTTGTTCAAGGCGGCCCGGACGATGGCCGCGGGCGAGACGCCGGAGTGGCTGTAGAAGCGGGCGTCCTCGGCGGCCAGGACGGCGTGGCGGACGTGCTCGGGGATCGAGTCCAGCGGGATGTGCTCGCGGTGCTCCGACCCCAGCCGGCCCACCTCCGTTCCATCGGCGGCGACGACCACCGTCGCCTCCGGCAGATCGTCGAACCCCCCGATATCCGGTGCGAACGGGGAAGCGACGAAGAGGATGATCTGGCTCACCCCGGTCGAGACGTCCGCCCGGGTCGCGGGGGCGGCGAGGATCCCGAAGAAGGCGACCGCCGTCGCCACCAGCAGCACCCTGCGCTGCATGGCCAGGTCCGGGTCCGATCCCGGGACGTTCGACCGCATGGATCTCATCACCTCGGGCGGCTCATTCCCGGGCCGGGGATGGTTCAACCTGGCCCGAAGGGACCGGTCCGCCCTGTCAGTCGCGGTCGAGCAGGGCGCTCACCGTGCGGTCGGCCAGGGCCTGTGCCGGCCCCATCCGCAGCGGCTCATAGGAGTCGCGCAGGGCGAGCGCCGCCGCGAACGCGAGGAGGGCGAGAGCGATCGCCGGCAGCGGGACGTGCGATGACCGGACCGGCGCGGCTGCGGCCAGGAAGACCGTCGGCGGCTCCGGGGTCGGCTGCGGGGTCGGGACCGGGCTCTCCGCCACGACCTCCTGGACGGGGTCCGCCCCCGCGCTCACGACGGCGGCCATCGGCGCGGCCGGAGCGGTGGGGATGTCCTTCTGGGTCTGGGAGCACGCGCAGCAGC
>DATLFR010000224.1 GCA_035540895.1 Actinomycetota bacterium
CACATGCGCGTAATGACGGGTATCCGACTCATACTCCACATGAGCGATAGCGATCGTGATACCCCGCTGACGCTCCTCAGGAGCCTTATCGATATTCTCGAACGCGATCGGCTGATTGATATCCGACGGCTTGTGCTTAGCTAACACAGCAGTGATCGCCGACGTCAACGTCGTCTTACCGTGATCGATATGACCGATCGTCCCGATATTGACGTGCGGCTTGGTCCTCTCGAACTTGGCCTTGGCCACTGCTGTCCTCCTCTTTCCCTAACCTCGTCGTATAGCCCGGCTCTACTGGACGATCTCGCGCGCCACAGAATCCGGGACCTCCTGGTAGGAGTGGAACTGCGGCGTGAATGTCGCGCGTCCCTGGGTTCGGGAGCGCAAGTCGGTAGCATACCCGAACAGCTCGGCCAGCGGCACCAGAGCCCTGATGATCTGGCTCCCGGAGCGTGCCTCGACGCGCTCGATTCGGCCTCTCTTGGAGTTGATGTCGCCTAGGACGTCCCCGAGGTAGTCGTCGGGGGTCACGACCTCGACCTCCATGATCGGCTCGAGCAGGACGGGCTTGCCCTTCCTGGCTGCCTCCTTGAAGGCCATGGAACCGGCCACCTTGAACGCCATCTCCGACGAGTCGACCTCGTGGTGCTGTCCGCTGGTCAGCGTGACCCGGACGTCCACCATCGGGTAGCCGGCCAGGACCCCGGTCTGCATGGCCTCGAGGACACCTGCGTCCACCGCCGGGATGTACTCCTGCGGGACGTCACCGCCTCGCACCGCGTTCACGAACTCGAAGCCGCCGCCGGGGCCGAGGGGCTCGACGTCGATGACGACCTTGGCGTACTGTCCGCGACCTCCGGTCTGCTTCGCGTGGGTGTAGACGTGTCCGGTCACGGGCTGACGGATGGTCTCCCGGTAGGCGACCTGCGGCCGCCCGGGGGTGGCGCCGACGTTGAACTCCCGGATGAGGCGGTCGACGATGATGTCGAGGTGCAGTTCGCCCATCCCTGAGATGATCGTCTGACCGGTCTCGTCGTCGGTCCGGACGCGGAAGGTCGGGTCCTCCTCGGTCAGCTTCTGCATCGCCTGCGTCAGCTTGTCCTGGTCGGCCTTCGTCTTCGGCTCGATCGACACCGAGATGACCGGTTCGGGGAAGGTCATCGACTCGAGCACGACCGGGTTGTCCGGGTCGCAGAGGGTGTCACCGGTGAAGGTGTGCTTCAGGCCGACCGCGGCGACGATGTCGCCCGCGAAGACCGCCTCGATGTCCTCCCGGTGGTTCGCGTGCATCCGCAGGATGCGTCCGATGCGCTCCTTGCGGTCACGGGTCGCGTTGTGGACGTGGCTCCCGGCCTTGAGCGTGCCGGAGTAGACCCTGAAGTACGTCAGCTTCCCGACGTAGGGGTCGGACACGATCTTGAAGGCCAGGGCCGAGAAGGGGGCGTCGTCGGTGTGCGGACGCTCGAGCTCCCGCTCCTCGTTCTTCGGGTCGATCCCGGTGACGGGCGGGATGTCGGTCGGTGCCGGCAGGTAGTTGCAGATGGCGTCGAGCAGGGGCTGGACGCCCTTGTTCTTGAAGGCGGTCCCGCAGAGCAGCGGGGCCATCTCCATGGTGAGGGTGTGACGGCGGATCGCGTCCAGCAGCTCCTTCGACGAGGGCTCGGTCTCGTTGACGAAGTGCTGGAGCATGACCTCGTCGTGCTCGACCTCCGCGAGGTCCTCGATCAGGGTGTGCCGGGCTGCCTGGGCCGCCTCTAGCATGTCCTCGGGGATCTCCAGGGTCTCCCACGTGTCGCCCATGCCCTCGCTCCACCGCAGGGCCTTCATCTCGACCAGGTCGATGACCCCCTGGAAGTCCGACTCGTTGCCCCACGGGATCTGGATCGGGATGGGGTGCGGCTCGACGAGGCGCTCTTTGATCATCTCGACGGCCTGGGTGAAGTCCGCGCCGACCCGGTCCATCTTGTTGATGAAGCAGATGCGCGGGACCCCGTACTTGTTCGCCTGACGCCAGACCGTCTCGGTCTGGGGCTCGACCCCCTGGACCGCGTCGAAGACGGCCACCGCGCCGTCCAGCACGCGAAGGGAGCGCTCCACCTCGACGGTGAAGTCGACGTGTCCGGGCGTGTCGATGATGTTGATCCAGTGGTCCTTCCAGTTGGCGGTGGTGGCGGCAGAGGTGATCGTGATGCCGCGCTCCTTCTCCTGCACCATCCAGTCCATGACCGCGGCGCCCTCGTGGACCTCGCCGATCTTGTAGGACTTGCCGGTGTAGTAGAGGATCCGCTCCGTGGTCGTGGTCTTGCCCGCGTCGATGTGAGCCATGATCCCGATGTTGCGGGTCCGGCTGGCCGGGAACTCCCGGATGGGGAGCCCCTGGGTCTTGCGCTGTCCGCCCTCGGGCTTGGGGGCCTGGGGCTGTTGCTTCTCCTCGTTCACTGCCGCCTCTGCCATCTCGTCCTCACGTCTGTCCTGTCGTGGTCGGCGCGCGGCCCCAGCCACACACGCTGTTACAGACGACCGCACCCAGCAGCCATCTGCTCTGTAGTCGTTGGATCTACCAGCGGTAGTGCGCGAAGGCCCGGTTGGCCTCGGCCATCTTGTGCAGGTCTTCGCGCTTCTTGACCGCGGTGCCCGTGCCCTGGAGGGCGTCCAGGAGCTCGCCGGACAGCTTCTCGGCCATCCCCTTGCCCTTGCGGGACCGGGCGGTGGACACCAGCCACCGGAAGGCCAGCGCTGTTCCTCGGCGCGGGTGGACGTCCACCGGCACCTGGTAGGTCGCCCCACCGACGCGCCTGGACCGCACCTCGAGCAGCGGCCGGACGTTGTCCACCGCCTTCTTGAGGGCCGGGACAGGCTCCATCCCGGACCGCTGACGCAGGTCGTCGAGGGCCTGGTACACGATCTTCTCGGCCGTCGTCTTCTTGCCGTCCTGCATCACACGGTTGATCAGCTGGGTCACCAGCTGGCTGTCGTGCAGCGGGTCGGGGCGGGTCTCGCGCTTGGGGACGGGTCCACGCCGTGGCATCAGTCCCCTCCTCGCTTCGCGCCGTACTTCGAACGGGCCTGCTTGCGGTTGCGCACACCGGCCGTGTCCAGCGTGCCCCGGATGATCTTGTACCGCACGCCCGGGAGGTCCTTCACACGGCCGCCGCGGACGAGCACGATCGAGTGCTCCTGGAGGTTGTGCTGCTCACCGGGGATGTAGGCGGTGATCTCCGAGCCCCCGGTGAGGCGGACACGGGCGATCTTGCGAAGGGCCGAGTTCGGCTTCTTCGGCGTGGTGGTGTACACGCGCAGGCAGACACCCCGCCGCTGCGGGGACCCCTTGAGGGCGGGGGTCTTCGACTTCGTCCGGGGGACCTTCCGGCCCTTCCTGATCAGCTGCTGGATCGTCGGCACTACGCGCTACCTTCTCTTTCGAGGTCACGCCTGGCCGCGCCGCGTCGAGGACCGTGGCCCGAAGGCCGGTGGTGCTCTCGGGGGTGCGGCCGGCGGGACCGGCCACAAACGGATGCGCCCGACCGGTGGTGCGCCGGACGCGAAGAGAAATGCTACCGGCACCGCGGGGGTGCGTCAATCTCTCGTCGCGTGAACCCACCCTTCCATCGCTCCCCGGGCCCCCGGGACGGGTGATGCGATGGCGGCTCGGACCTCCCATCCCGCCGCCTCTACCCCCCGGCGGGCCTCCTCGAGCGCCCTCCGGACGCCTTCCGCGTCGGTGGGGGCGTCCGAGAGCCTCAGCTCGAACATCGGCTTCACGAGACCGACGAGCTCGGCTCCCGGCTCGATCTCGAGCCTGTCGAGCTGAGCCACGGCCGCGGTCAGGGACAGGTAGGACACGTCCACGGTCACGAGGGAGATCGGGTCCGGGACGAGGTGGCGGTCGAGGTCCGCGACGTTCGTCGACTCGAGGTTCACGACCCGGGCGTCCTGGCGCAGGGAGCCACGGAGCTGTCCATGGCCGACGTCCACGGCGTAGACCCTCGAGGCGCCCCGGTCCAGCAGCGTGGTCGTGAAACCGCCCGCCGCGGCGCCCACGTCCAGGCAGGTGCGTGCGGCCGGGTCCACCGTGAGGGCGTCGAGCGCGGCGGCCAGCTTGCGGGAGCCGCGCAGCTCGGTCCGGGGCCTCACCACGACCGACGCCCCGGGCGTCACCATGCTCGACGGGTTCGTGACCGGGCTCCCGTTCACGAAGACGCGCCCGGCCGCGATGGCCTCCTCGGCGTCGTCCAGGTCGGGCCGGGCCCGTCGCAGCTCATCGAGTAGCCGTCGCCGCACCCAGGGAGCCTACTTCCAGCTGACCGCCCGTAGGCCGAGCCCTTCCCGTCGAGGGTCCCCGGATAGGACGGGGCGGCCGCGCTTCGCGCGGCCGCCCCGGGAACGCTGGGTGGCTGGGAGCCCTACTCCTCGGCCCCTGCTGCGTCGGTCTGCATCGTGAGCAGGTCCCGCAGCGCGACGTCGGACTCGAGCTCCCCGTCCTCGGCCATCCCGGCCGACGGGTCGTCGTCGTGCCACGAGGGCACCTCGACGAGCGGCTTCACCTTGACGGACCGGTACCGGCGCATCCCGGTGCCGGCCGGGATGAGCTTGCCGATGATCACGTTCTCCTTCAGGCCCAGCAGCGGGTCGCTGCGTCCCGACAGCGACGCCTCCGTGAGCACGCGCGTCGTCTCCTGGAACGAGGCGGCGGCGAGCCACGAGTCGGTCGCGAGGGCGGCCTTCGTGATCCCCATGAGCTCCGGCCGTCCGCGGCCGGGCTCCCCGCCCGCCTCGACGACGCGCTGGTTGGTGGCCTGGAACAGGTTGCGGTCGACGAGCTGTCCGGGCAGGAACTCGGTGTCGCCCGGCTCCACCACCGAGATCCGCCGCAGCATCTGCTTCGCGACGAGCTCGATGTGCTTGTCGTGGATGGTCACGCCCTGGCTCGCGTACACCTGCTGCACCTCGTTGGCCAGGTATCGCTGGACCTCGTTGATCCCGCGGATCTTGAGGATCTCCTTGGGGTCGGCCGCGCCCTCGAAGAGCTGCTCCCCGGCCTGGATCTGGTCTCCCTCGTTGTAGCGGAGCCGGACACGCCGGGGGACGGTGTAGCGCCGCTCCTCCCCCTCCGGGTCGGTGATGATGATCTCGCGGGACTTCTCCTTCTCCTCGATGGCGATCGTCCCCGAGATCTCGGCCAGCGCGGCCGCGCCCTTCGGGTTGCGGGCCTCGAAGAGCTCCACGACACGCGGCAGCCCGTGGGTGATGTCCTCGCCGGCCACACCTCCGGTGTGGAAGGTCCGCATGGTGAGCTGCGTCCCCGGCTCCCCGATCGACTGGGCGGCGATGATCCCGACCGCTTCCCCGATGTCCACGAGGCGCCCGGTGGCCAGGTTCCGGCCGTAGCACATGGCGCACACACCGACCCGCGACTCGCAGGTGAGGACCGTGCGGACGACGATCTCCTCCGCCTCCGCCGCGCGCAGCTTCGCGAGCTCGGGGCGTCCGACCTCCGATCCAGCGGCCAGGACCGTCTCCCGGCCCTGCTTCACCGGTTCGGCCAGGACACGGCTGAGGATCCGCGCGTCCCAGTCGGTATCGGTGCGCAGCTCGGCCACGTTGACCGTGAGCCCCTTGTCCGTCCCGCAGTCGACCTCGCGCACGATGATCTCCTGGGCGACGTCGACCAGACGCCGGGTCAGGTAACCGGAGTCGGCCGTCCGGAGCGCCGTGTCGGCGAGCCCCTTGCGGGCACCGTGCGTCGAGATGAAGTACTCGAGGACGGTCAGGCCCTCACGGAAGTTGGCCTTGATGGGACGCGGGATGATCTGCCCCTTCGGGTTGGCGACCAGCCCGCGCATCCCCGCGAGCTGCTGGATCTGCTTGATGTTCCCTCGGGCTCCCGAGTGGGCCATCATGAAGATCGAGTTGAGCTCGTCGAAGTTGGCCTCCATGGCCCTCGCCACCTCGTCGGTGGCCTTCGTCCAGATCTCGATCAGCTCCTGGCGCCGCTCGTCGTCGGTGAGCACGCCGCGCGAGTAGTTGACCTCGACGCGCTCCGCCTCCCTCTCGTAGCGGTCCAGGATCTTCGGCTTGTCCGGCGGGACGACCACGTCGTCTACGGCGATCGAGATCCCCGCGCGAGTAGCCATGTGGAAGGTCTTCGACTTGATCTTGTCCAGCGACTCGGCCACCACCGCCTTCTCGTAGCGGCTGATGAGGGCGTCGATGATCAGCCCCATCTCCTTCTTGCCGACCTGCTGGTTCACCCAGGGGAAGTCGCGCGGGAGGGTCTCGTTGAGGATCGCCATCCCCACCGTCGTCTCCACCAGCTGCGACCCGTTGCCTTCCTCGACCTCCCGGGGGGCTCCCCCGATCGTGTCCGAGATAGGACGGTCGAGCCGGATCTTCACCTTGGCGTGCAGGTGGAGCCACGGGTCCTTCGGGTCCTGGGTGTCGAAGGCCAGGACCGCTTCCGACGGGGACCCGAAGACGGTCCCCTCGCCGGGCGCCCCTTCGCGGACCGCCGTCAGGTACCACGAGCCCAGGATCATGTCGTGGGTGGGAGTGACGGTCGGACGTCCGTGCGCCGGCGACAGGATGTTGTGGGTGGACAGCATCAGCAGCCGCGCCTCGGCCTGCGACTCGGGCGACAGCGGCACGTGCACGGCCATCTGGTCACCGTCGAAGTCGGCGTTGAAGGCCGGGCAGACGAGCGGGTGGATCTGGATGGCCTTCCCCTCCACCAGGATCGGCTCGAACGCCTGGATCCCGAGGCGGTGGAGCGTGGGGGCCCGGTTCAGCATGACCGGGTGGTCGGAGATGACGTCCTCGAGCACGTCCCAGACCTGAGGCCGGGCCCGCTCCACCATCCGCTTCGCCGACTTGATGTTCGTGGCCAGGCCGGCATCGACCAGCTTCTTCATCACGAACGGCTTGAACAGCTCGAGCGCCATGATCTTCGGCAGCCCGCACTGGTGGAGCTTCAGGTCGGGGCCGACGACGATCACGGAACGGCCCGAGTAGTCGACACGCTTCCCGAGCAGGTTCTGGCGGAACCGCCCCTGCTTGCCCTTCAGCATGTCCGAGAGAGACTTCAGCGGCCGGTTGCCGGGACCGGTGACGGGGCGGCCGCGGCGCCCGTTGTCGAACAGGGCGTCGACGGCCTCCTGCAGCATCCGCTTCTCGTTGTTGACGATGATCTCCGGGGCGCCGAGGTCGAGCAGCCTCTTCAGCCGGTTGTTGCGGTTGATCACCCGGCGGTAGAGGTCGTTGAGGTCGGAGGTGGCGAACCGGCCCCCGTCGAGCTGCACCATCGGGCGCAGGTCGGGCGGAATGACCGGGTTCACGTCGAGGATCATCGCCATGGGCGTGTTGCCCGACTGCAGGAGCTGCTCCATGACCTTCAGCCGCTTGATGGCGCGGATCCGCTTCTGGCCCTTGTTCTCCTTCGTGACCAGACGCAGAGCCTCGATCTCCTCGGCCAGGTTCAGACCGCGCAGCAGGTCCTTGATCGCCTCGGCTCCCATGCCGCCCCGGAAGTACTCGCCGTAGGAGTCGCGCAGCTGCCGCCACACGTCCTCCGGGACGAGGCGCTTGGGCTCGAGCTTCGTGAACTCCTCCCACGCGCGGTCCATGAGCTCCGTCTGCTTCTCGACCCGGCGGTCGATCTCGCGGACGGCGATGTCGTACTCCTTCTGACGGGCCTTGACGGCGGTCGACTTGGCGCCCTCCGCCTCGAGCTCCTTCAGGGCCTTCTCCAGGTCCTTGGAGCGCTTGGCCTTGGCCGCCTCGGCCTCGCCGCGCAGGTCCTCCTTCATCCGGGCGAGCTGGCTCTCGAGCTTCGGGAGGTCGCGCTCGCGCTTCTCGGTCTCCACGTGGGTGATCACGTTGGAGGCGAAGTAGATGATCTTCTCCAGGTCCTTGGGAGCCAGGTCGAGCAGGTAGCCGAGCCGAGATGGGACGCCCTTGAAGAACCAGATGTGGGCGACCGGCGCGGCCAGCTCGATGTGACCCATCCGCTCGCGGCGGACGCGGGCCCGGGTGACCTCGACCCCGCACCGCTCGCAGATGATCCCCTTGAACCGGACGCGCTTGTACTTCCCGCAGGCGCACTCCCAGTCCTTGGTCGGACCGAAGATGCGCTCGCAGAACAGCCCGTCACGCTCGGGCTTCAGCGTTCGATAGTTGATCGTCTCGGGCTTGCGGACCTCGCCGTTGGACCACATGCGGATCTGCTCCGCGGTGGCCATGCCGATCCGAAGCTGGTCGAACTCGTTGACGTCCTGGACGCGCTGAGACCGCTCTTCCATCTGCTCTACAGCTCCTCACCGCTCGCGCGCTCGGGCCGGGACAGGTCGATGCCAAGCTCCTCCTGCACCCGGTAGTCCTCGTCGGACTCCTTCACCTCGATCTGCTTGCCCTCCGCCGAGAGGACCTCGACGTTGAGGCAGAGCGACTGCATCTCCTTGATCAGCACCTTGAAGGACTCGGGGATGCCGGGCTCCGGGATGTTCTCGCCCTTCACGATCGCCTCGTACACCTTCACGCGGCCGAGGACGTCGTCGGACTTGACGGTCAGGAGCTCCTGGAGGGCGAACGCGGCGCCGTACGCCTCGAGCGCCCAGACCTCCATCTCCCCGAACCGCTGCCCGCCGAACTGGGCCTTCCCGCCCAGCGGCTGCTGAGTGATCATCGAGTACGGACCCGTGGAACGGGAGTGGATCTTGTCGTCCACCAGGTGCAAGAGCTTCAGGATGTAGATGTAGCCGACCGTGACCTCCTGGTCGAACCGCTCCCCGGTCCGTCCGTTGTAGAGCACCGCCCGGCCGTGTTCGTCGACGAGCTTGCGGCCGTTGCTGCTCACGGTGCCGCGGCGGGGGTCCTTCGCGTTCGTGAGCAGGTCCTTGATCTCGTCCTCCCGCGCCCCGTCGAAGACGGGGGTGGCGATCCGGACGGGACCGGTCACGTCGCGGTGCTCGGCTCCCCACCCTGCTTCCTTCATCCAGGCGGGCGGAGAGTCGAAACGCCAGCCCGTGGACGCCACCCAGCCCAGGTGCGTCTCGAGGACCTGGCCCACGTTCATGCGGGACGGCACCCCAAGGGGGTTCAGGATCACGTCGACGGGCGTGCCGTCCTCGAGGAACGGCATGTCCTCGACCGGCAGGATCTTCGCGATGACGCCCTTGTTGCCGTGGCGTCCGGCGAGCTTGTCACCCTCGAGCACCTTGCGCTTCTGGGCCACGTACACCCGGACCAGCTGGTTCACGCCCGGCGGGAGCTCGTCTGAGCCGTCGCGGGTGAAGACGTGGACGGAGATGACCGTCCCGGACTCGCCGTGCGGCACCTTCAGCGAGGTGTCCCGGACGTCCCGGGCCTTCTCACCGAAGATCGCGCGCAGCAGCCGCTCCTCAGGCGTCAGCTCCGACTCGCCCTTCGGCGTGACCTTCCCGACCAGGATGTCGCCGGGGTTGACCTCGGCTCCCACGCGGATGATCCCGCGGTCGTCGAGGTCCTTGAGGAGCTCCTCGCTGACGTTGGGGATGTCGCGGGTGATCTCCTCGGGGCCGAGCTTCGTGTCCCGGGCTTCCACGTCGTGCTCCTCGATGTGGATCGAGGTGAGCACGTCGTCGCGGACGAGCCGCTCGGACAGGATGATCGCGTCCTCGTAGTTGTGCCCCTCCCAGGCCATGAAGGCGACGAGGAGGTTTCGGCCCAGGGCGAGCTCGCCCCGGTCCGTGCACGGACCGTCCGCGATCACCTGGCCCGCGGACACCCGGTCACCCTCGTTCACGATCGGGCGCTGGTTGATGCACGTCGTCTGGTTCGACCGGTCGAACTTCGTCAGCCGGTAGGTCTGCTCCGACCCGTCGCGGTGCGACACCACGATGTAGTCGGCCGAGACCTCGAGGACCGTCCCCGCCTTCTCGCAGACGACCACGTCCCCGCCGTCCTTGGCGGCCCGGGTCTCGATGCCGGTCCCGATGAGGGGGGCGTCGGTCCGCACGAGCGGGACGGCCTGCCCCTGCATGTTCGAGCCCATGAGCGCCCGGTTCGCGTCGTCGTGCTCGAGGAACGGGATGAGCGCGGTCGACACGGACACGATCTGCTTCGGCGAGACGTCCATGTAGTCGATCTTCTCGGGCTCCACGAAGACGATCTCGCCGCCCTTCGACCGGCACAGCACGTGGTCACCCTCGAACCGGCCGCGCTCGTCGAGCACGGCGTTGGCCTGGGCGATGATGAACCGGTCCTCCCGGTCGGCGGTGAGGAAGTCGATCTGCTCGGTGACCCGGCCCTTCTCCACCTTGCGGTAGGGGGTCTCGAGGAACCCGTAGGGGTTCACCCGGGCGAAGCTCGACAGGTACCCGATGAGGCCGATGTTCGGACCCTCAGGCGTCTTGATGGGACACATCCGGCCGTAGTGGGAGGGGTGCACGTCTCGCACCTCGAACCCGGCCCGCTCCCGGGACAGACCGCCCGGTCCGAGCGCGGACAGGCGCCGCAGGTGCTCGAGCCCGGACAGCGGGTTCGTCTGGTCCATGAACTGCGACAGCTGCGACGTCCCGAAGAACTCCTTGATGGACGCCGTGAGCGGCCGGATGTTGACCAGGGACTGGGGCGTGATCGCCTCGGCGTCCTGGGTGGACATCCGCTCCTTGATCACGCGCTCCATGCGGGCGAGCCCGATCCTGACCTGGTTGGCGATCAGCTCGCCGACGGACCGGACCCGGCGGTTCCCGAAGTGGTCGATGTCGTCTGTGTCGTAGTCGGGGTTGCCCTCGTGCAGCCCGACCAGGTACTGGACGGCCACCTTGATGTCCTGCTGGGTGATCACCGTGACGGCGTCGGGCAGGGTGGTGTCCATCTTCGCGTTGATCTTGTAGCGGCCCACCTTCGCCAGGTCGTAGCGCTTGGGGTTGAAGTACATCCCCTGCAGCAGCGAACCGGCCGACTCGGCCGTGGGCGGCTCGCCCGGGCGCAGCTTGCGGTAGATGTCCATCAACGCCTCGCCCGGGGTGCGGATGGGGTCCTTGTTCAGGGTCTCCCGCAGGGCCTCCGAGTCGCCGAACTCCTCGATGAGCTGCTCGTTCGTGATCTCGCGCTCCAGCTCCTCGCGGTCCTTCAGCTCGACCTTGCCGGTCTTGTAGTCGAAGGTGAACCCGTACAGGGCCCGCAGCAGGACGGTCGCGTGCTGGCGGCGCTTGCGGTCGATCCGGACGCCGATCGTGTCCTTGCGGTCCATCTCGAACTCGAGCCACGCGCCCCGGGACGGGATGACCCGGCAGGACACGAGCTCGCGGTCGGACGTCTTGTCCAGGGCCCGGTCGAAGTACACGCCGGGGGAACGCACGAGCTGGGAGACGACCACCCGCTCGGTCCCGTTGATGATGAACGTGCCCTTCTCGGTCATCATCGGGAAGTCCCCCATGAAGACCGTCTGCTCCTTTATCTCGCCCGTGCTCTTGTTCACGAAGCGGGCCTTCACGAACAGGGGGGCCGAGTAGGTCATCGAGTGCTCGCGGCACTCGTCCATCGTGTGCTTGGGTTCCTCGAACCAGTGCTCGGCGAACTCGAGCGCCAGGTTCCCCGTGAAGTCCTCGATGGGGGAGACATCGCGGAACGCCTCGCCCAGGCCTTCGGCCTTGAACGCGGCGAACGAATCCCTCTGGATACCGATCAGATCTGGGAGCTCGATGATGTCCTTGATCTTTCCGAATGAAAGACGCTCATCGATGCGGGTGGAAGCGGACGCGTCCGCCAATCGTCTCCCTCCCTTCGGGGGCCGGAACCTTCCCTGTCACCGAGGCGCGGTCAACCACGGTTGGGCGTGCGGGTGTCAGGGCTCGCTTGTAGAGGCGTCGGGCATGGCAAATCGCCAGTATAGCGACCGGCTATACCGGCGTCAACGGGCGGTAGTCGTTCCCGAACACCAGATGGGGCATAGATACACGCTGGGGGCGATCAAGTCAAGGGTCCACACGCTACGCCGCAGGTCAGAGCGGTGCGGGCGCTCGGCTACTCGACGACGTTGAGGCGGAAGAGCCAGCAGGGCTGCCCGTACCCGGTCCACGTCGCGCACAGGTCCAGGTTCCACTCCCCAGCCGGCAGGTCGACCGTGAGGCTGGTCTCCAGGGCGGGCTGGACGGGCTGGGGCTGGTGGGCCCGGCGGTCGGACCCCTGGAACGGGCGGATCGTCTCCTGGTTCGGGGCCCGGTCGGCGTCCAGGATCAGCAGGACCGTCTCCCGGGACCGGACGGTCAGGGCATAGGTCTGGTCGGGCGTGGGGTGGTCCTGGCACCGGCCCTGGGGGCCGGTGCCAGGA